>CAMWSZ010000084.1 GCA_947177005.1 uncultured Clostridia bacterium
GCCTCGATCATTTCCCTTGCGATTTTAGTAAACGCCTGAGAGCGCTTTGCGTCGGCAGCGCCCTTGGTTTTTTGAATATTATGCCATTTGGAATGTCCGGACATAGCAATCTAACTCCTTACACATAGTATTGAATCCTCTCCCAATGGGAGGAGGCTTTGGTGACTTTCAGATCAGGGAACCGTTCTGTCAGGAACTGCTCCAGCACAGAACAGACCACGTCCTCAGTAGGGAAGTGGCCCGCGTCCACAAGGCACAGACCCAGCGCCCCGGCGTCCAGGAACTGGTTGTACTTCAGGTCTGCGGTGACGAAGGCGTCACAGTGTTCCCGGACGGCGGCCTCAAAGTATTCTCCGCAGGCCCCGCCGCCCACAGCGACCCGCTGAACCGTTCCCGTTTTTTCGACATACCGGATTCCGTTGGGCCGCAGGCGCTTCCGCACCAGTTCCAGGAATTGGGATACGGGCATAGGTTCCGGCAGCAGGCCCATGCGGACGATGCCCTCGCCGCCCTCCATAATCTCCGTCTGCTCCAGTCCCAGACGCTGTGCAAGCGCGTCGTTGACACCGCCCTGCGCTGCGTCCAGATTGGTGTGCATACAGATGACGGAGGTCCCGTCTCTGACCAGTTTCCTCAAAAGATGTCCCTGTAGGGTATCGTTCCGCAGGGACTGTACAGGCGACCAGTGGCAGTTCATCACGGGGTGATGAGCGGCGATCAGCTCCGCACCGGTTTGCCGGGCCTCCTCCGCCACCGCCTCGGTTACATCCAGGGCGATGAGCACATGATGTACTTCTTTTTCACACTCTCCCACCAGCAATCCCACGTTGTCCCATTTCATGGCCAGTTCCCTGGGGGCCAGTGAAAACAGGGCGGTTTCAATGTCGCGTACAGCCGGCACGCATCCACACCTCTTTCCGAATTTCAAGTTCTTTGCATATTGATAAAAATTGCATCCGGCGTTCCGCGAGGGCGGGGCCGGACGCCTTTTCCAGTCCCGCCGCGGCCCGCCGCAGACGGAGGATCATGCCCTCCAGATACGCGCCCCAGAGGGGGTCGTTTTGCAGGCGGAAGCCGCCCCAGGCGTCCGCATCGGGGCAGGAGTACGCCTCCGCGGTTCCGCCCGCGGACAGCACCGGATACAGCACGCCTTTGTCCTGCACCAGGCACTCCGCCTGTACCAGACAGCCCGTTTCCGCCAGATACCGCCGCAGCGTTTCGGCGCGGCTCATGGGCTGGAGCAGCAGCAGAGGACCGTTTTTTGTCCAGGGTGCGGCGTTCAGGATATCACAGATATTATCGCCGCCCATACCGGCAATGATAATGACGTCGGCCTCCCCGGGCGCGAGGACCGACAGGCCGTCCCCTAAACGGAAATCAATTTTTTCCGTGACGCCGCAGCGCCGGGCGGTCTGACGGGCGCGCTCCAGGGGAGCGGGATTGATATCAGTGGCGATTGCCTGCCGCACCCGTCCGCGAACCAGCAGCTCCACAGGGATATAGCCGTGATCGGTGCCGGTATCGGCCAGACAGCGGCAGTCCGCGGGCACCAGCTCCGCGATTCTCCGCAGTCTGGGTTTCAGATTCAGATGTTCAGGCAATGTCCGCACCCCCTGACCGGAAACGGGGACTCATAGGTATGAGTCCCCGCAGTGACCAACCGGATTACTTGTTTGCCTCCGCGTTGACGGCCTCCAGCAGTTTGCCGACGTCCACGCCGTGGACCGCGCAGGCCTCTTCGACGGTTTCGCCGCGGCTGCTGGGGCAGCCCAGACAGTGCATTCCGATGGAGAGGAAGATAGGAGCGGTCTGGGGGGCGACGTCGAGGATATCGCCGATGATGGTGTCTTTGGTAATGGTAACCATAAGAAAAATACCTCCAAGTTATATTTCTAATTCAGCGCATATAGTATACCCCAAATCGCTCCTGATTTCAACACTTTTCTGAAACAGGCGTCAAGAAAATATCAGGAAAGAAAAAACGGCCACTCTGTTGGGAGGCTGGACCGCCACCAGGGTTTGAAATCAAGGGGAAACAGGATATCATGCAACGCGTGCCGGACCTCCTGCCAGAGCGGACCGTTCAATTGATCGATATATTGTTCCCAGGAGCCGGTTTTTCCGGCTGCTTTCAGGCGCCTGTACTGCTCCAGTTCAATATGGAAAAGTATTAAATTGATCCAAGCCCCCCCTTTACCGGCGGGAAAAAGTTCCGCAAAGCTCATATCATCGCTGACGCTGGCAGCAGCTGTGGATAATTCCGGATGAAATTGGATTTTGCTATACGGAAAATTTATCAATGCCTCCCTGATAACGTTCCTTGCGGCCTGACGGTATTCTTCATGCGAACGTATTGTGGAAATAAACTCTTTCCATACAGGCTTTATTTCTGGCGGTACGGTTTCATTGATGACTGTAAACAGGTCATACTGTACTTTATAACAGAGATAGTCAGCATAGAAGCTGCACTCATATGAGTCGTTCAACATAGCATAACGCATTTGGGATAACTCTTCTTGAGAGTCGGACATTATGATGGACCTCCATTCATTTTCTTTTAACATAATTATACTTAATACGTTGAACTATGTCTATAGGATTCTGGACTAAATACGTCGAGTTTGCCCATAATAATTGTGCAAAACAGCTATAAGAGGTGAGGAGGCAATGGATTTCAGACAGGGTGGACAAGCTATCCAGCGTATTCGCAGAGAACGCGGAATGACACAGGAGCAGCTTGCCGAGAAAATAGATGTTGCATCCAATACGATTTCCAGAATTGAACGGGGATATCTTCTGCCTGCTCTCCCAACGCTGATTGACATTTGTAATGTGCTTGAAACCGGCGCAGACTCTATTTTAGCTGCGTATATTACAAAAGATACTCCGATCAGGTGGACGCCTCTGGCTGAAAAAATGGAGGGCATAGAACCGGAGAAACAACATAAAATTGAAACTATTTTGGACTGTATCATTGAGATATTATAGCATATTGGACCAAATGGACGTGAGGACGGATATGATTGAGGAATTTAGACAATACTATATCGGTATTGGTTTGAAAGTCTCCTATTATAGAAAATTTGCCGGATTGACACAGGAAAAACTTGCAGAAAAAATGGGAGTTGATACTTCCTTTATAGGACAGATTGAAGCTCCTAATGTTGTAAAAGCAATCAGTTTGGATACGTTGTTTCGTATTGCAAAAGCATTGGATATTCCGCCCTATAAATTTTTGAAAATCGATTAAAGAACAACCGCCGCCCGGGAATTCAATCCTGAGCGGCGGTACGTTATTCTTTATCCGTTTACAAGCTTGGCGTTTGCTTCCTCGACCTTGAGTCTGGACAGCAGGAACGTAATGACCAGATTCATGAGCATCGGCATCCAGAGATACATAAAGTACAGCATATTGATGCAGGATTGGGACTGTGTGGGCAGATTGGCCACATAGCCGCTGGCCTTCAGCAGCCACCCGGCCACCGCCACCCCGATTCCGCCGCCGATCTTCACGCCCAGCGATGTACACGAATACATGGTGCCGTCGAGTTGTTTGTGCTGGGTGAGATACGTGTACTTGGAACAGGTGGCGATCAGGGCGTTCAGATCTCCCTGAAGCGGGCTCATCCCGAGGGCCGCCACGCCGGAGAACAGCAACATCAGCGGCACGCTGCCCATATAAGCAGAGAACATCACCAGCGCACGGGCAATCGTTCCCAGCGCGTAGCCGGTAAGATTGAGCTTATACATCCCGTTCATCTTTTTCACCAGCATAGGGGTCAGGATCAGGCCGGCAATCATCGGGATATTGATTGCCAGGGAGAAGGTGCCCAGCAGGGTGGCGTCGCCGAGGATGTAAGTCATAAAGTAGATGCCCATATTCAGCGTCGCGGTATAGAACTGGCTCAGGATATAGACGCCGCAGATCAAAAGATAGTACTTGTTCTTGCACAGAATTTTCATGGTCTCCACGAGGCTGTATTTTTCCTCCGGGGCGTCCTGATTTTCACCTTCCGCCAGCTCTTCCGGCGGCAGCTCCTTCACGGACAGGACAGAGAGGCTGTTGAAGATGACGCCAATGATGGCATAGATAATGGCGGTGGTTCTCCAACCCGCCGCGCCGCCGCCCAGCGCCTGCACCACCCGTACCGTAACGGCCTGAATGAGCATACTGGTGCCGAACGCGAACATAAAGCGAATGGAACCCATTTGTACCCGTTCGCTCTGATTTTTGGTAATGAGGGCGGTCAGGGCGGAATAGGCGATATTGTTTGCCGTGTAGAAAACGGCGTTCAGCAGCGTGTAAGAGATAAAGAACCAGGCATACTTTGCGGTCTCACTCATACCGGCGGGAATCGCAAACACCGCTGCCAGCGTAACCGCGCACCCGAAAAATCCAAAGAACATCCAGGGCCGGGCTTTCCCCATTTTGGTATGGGTTTTGTCGATCATGGAGCCGAAAAAGATATCGGTGACGCCGTCAAAGACTTTTGACGCCAGCATCAGTGTCCCGACGATACCGGCATCCATACCGGCACTGTCGGTCAGATAGATCATAACAAAGGAGGACAGCAAAGCGTATATCACGTTCCCCGCAATATCTCCGGAACCGTAGCCCACCTTGTTATACCATTTCAAATACGTTTTTTCCATAAAGCACTCCTATTCTCTCAGTTGTTACCCGAATCTATCATGATCTCTGCCGGACGCCGTGTTCCGGAAGCAGCGCGCTTTCACGGCGCCGGCAGAGGTATCATGTTCAGTTTTCAAACGGCGTCAGCCGCAGACGGAACCGGAAGGCTTTGTCATCAAAACGGTACTGCGGCAGCAAATCTGGGCCGCAGCTGTTGGAGCCGATGCCGTTTTGTGCGTAATCCAGGCAGAGAACGGTACTGCCGGAGGGGGTTAATTCGAAATTGTGCCGTTTTTGAGTCAGTTCCTCCTGTGTGTAGACGGAGGCGTTAAAGGAGAAGGTTTCCGGAGAGGCGGCGGTGAGTCCGGTTCCGCATCCGGTGACGGTTACATAATCGCAGTCGAACCGGCTGCCGTTCTCCTGAGGACGCAGATAATCCTCGTGCAGCTCCGGGACGGTGCTCTGAAAAATGCCGTGCCAGGAGGCCCGGTGCTTATCGCGGTAGGATTCTCCCGGACCCATTCCGCAGTACTCCACCTGCTCCAAGGCGCTGTTCAGGAACAGCCGCAGTCCGAACCGGGGCAGCATCGGGAATTCCGGTTCCCGGACCACGTCTATTGTCACATCCACCGTCCCGTTCCCCCAGACCGTCCAGACGGTACTGGCGGACAGAATCCGCTGTACGGTATCCGCTCCCATAGACATCCGGCAGCGGATACGGACACAATTTTTATCCTGTTCCCAGGCAGTCTCGTAAGCTCTGGCCGACGCCCGGTGGTAGCAGGCCCGCATCCACTCCTGTTTGATGTACTGGTCGTTATCGGTGGGGGCACGCCAGATATTCAGCTCCATGGGACGGTCCAGCAGTTCACCGTCGTGGAACTTCATTCCGGCAAAAAGTCCGGTGCGGGGGGCGCAACGGGGTTGGAATTTTTTTTCCCGCAGGAGCAGAAACCGTCCCGCCACCGCCGGCAAAACAGTTGCGCCCGTGGTTTCGGGGAAAACAGGTCTCTTTTCGTCACGGATTAGCAGCTCATCGAAGCCCATCAGCTCTTCCGCACCGCCGCGGGCGTTCCGATAGACCAGCCGCAAAAAGATTTTTCCGTCCGCGGGCCAATCGCCGAACCGCGCTGGTAAAACGGCCTCCCCGTGGGGCGGGACGGACGGGCAGACGAGACGGCCTGACTCTATGAGCTTTCCGTCCTGCCGGATTTCGTATAGAATGGTCACTGCGTCCTTGAGGTCGGTAAAGTCCAGATAATTATGCAGGACGATCTCGCCGGTTTCCTCCCGTAGCGACGCCCGTGCCGGACGGTAAACATTGCGGTATTCCAGCAGGCCCGGATGGGGCAGGCGGTCCGGGAAGACCAGGCCGTCCATGCAGAAATTCCCGTCGTGGACCGCCTCGCCGCTGTCGCCGCCGTAGAGATACTTTGGCATACCGTCCTCTGTTTTTCCGCCAATTACAGCGTGGTCGCACCACTCCCAGACAAACCCGCCGCACAGGAGGTCATACTTCTGGAACAGCTGGAAATAGTCCTCCAGATCTCCGGGACCGTTGCCCATTGCGTGACAGTATTCGCATAAAATAAAGGGTTTATCTGGCTGATTGTTCAAGTATTCCTCGATTTCCACGAAGGAGGGGTACATCCGGCTGTACAGGTCCAGATTGCTGAAATCGTATTTTCTGGCATCGCTCCGATACCGTGCGCCCTCATAATGGGTCAGACGGCTGGGGTCAAACTCTTTCGTCCACTTCAGCGCCTCCTCAAAGGCACAGCCATAGGCGCTCTCGTTGCCCATGGACCAGATCACCACGCAGGGACGGTTTTTATCCCGCTGCACGCATTTCCGTACCCGGTCACATACCGGTTCAATAAAATCGGGGTTATCAGCGATATACTCGTTCCAGCGGCTGAATTTATGCGCGCTGTCCGCATAATAGAAATCGGCCGGGCCATGGGCCTCCGCGTCCGCCTCGCCGATTACCAGAAAGCCGTACCGGTCGCAGAGCTGCAAAAACTCCGGCGCATTGGGGTAATGACTGGTACGGATGGCATTAAAATTATGGCGTTTCATCAGGAGCAGGTCCTGTTTCATTTGCTCCCTGGTCACGGCAAAGCCGGTTTCCGGATGAGAATCGTGGCGGTTGACGCCCCGGAATTTAATGGGAACGCCGTTAAAATACACCTTGCGGTCCTTCACGCAGATCTCCCGCAGTCCCACCTGATCGGTTATCGTCTCGCCGCCGGTCTCAATGCGCAGCGTATACAGGTACGGATTTTCCGGGCTCCACCGGACAATAGGCTGTACCGGCAGAGCAATTGTGCAGGGGTTGGCCTCAAGTCCGGTCCGGCCCGAAGCGAGCAGTTTTCCGTCCGCATCGAAAAGAGAAACCTTGGTAGGGACCGGATTGTGGAAATACTCCAGACGCAGTGCAACCAGAGCGAAATCTTCCCCCAGCGCCGTATGGACGAAATAATCAAAGACGCCGTCCCGCGGGCGCTTCAGCAGATACACGTCCCGAAAGATCCCGCTCATCCGGAACTTGTCCTGGTCCTCCAGATAGCTCCCGTCGCACCACTTGAGGACCAGTACGGCCAAGCGGTTGACGCCGTTTTTCAGGAAACCGGTCACATCGAACTCAGAGGTGGAATGGGACACCTGACTGTAACCTACATATTGTCCGTTCAGCCACACATAGAAGCAGGAATCGACGCCCTCAAAATTGAGGTAGGCCGACGGCGCACCGGGATGCTCCTGATAGGAAAAATCGTAAAGATACGCCCCGCAGGGGTTGTCCTGGGGCACGAAGGGCGGGTCAAAGGGGAAGGGGTAGTGGTAATTGGTATACTGCTGGGTGTCATACCCGAAATTCTGCCACACGCTGGGAACTGGAATCAGGTCATAGTCTGAGCAGTCGAAATCCGGCTCAAAAAAGCGTTCTGTCAGTTCATAGACGCTGGGAAAATACCGGAAACGCCACTGGCCGCTGAGCAGCTGCATCCGGTCGGACGACTCCCGGGGGACCCCGGCTGAAGCGCCGGGGATGTAATAGGCCCGGTCGGGCATGGTGTTTTCGTGCAGTACGTGCAGGTTCTCGTAGTGCCGTGGAATGATCATAATATCATACTCCTTTTGATATGCAGCTTTGCTGCCGGGCGGAAATCTGGGATGGTTCAGGTTGTTTAACAGTATAGAGAAAAAGCTGCGATTCTTCCATAGATTCCATTGGACAAAATATGTACAAAATGATACAATAAGCATAAAGAATGCCCGTGCAGGGCGGGCGGTCCTTATGCAACATGACAGATTGCACAAAAAAGGCGTTATAAATTTGTGCAAATGACGGAATGGGGGTACTTTTATGTACTTTAACAGCGCCTATTGGAACAATAGCCGGATTGATTTCAAGGACAAAACACATCCTCTGTTTGTGGGCAGCTGCGGCATGTACCGTCTCATCACCCGTCCGCTGCTGCCCACCCACCGGCCCCGGGGACGTCTGGATTTCCAGATGCTGTATATTGCATCGGGGAAGGCGCAGTTCTATTTCCGCGGGGTGGAACGAATGGTCCCGGCAGGACATATGGTGATCTACCGCCCGAAGGAGGAGCAGAAATACCGCTACTACGGCGCGGATCAGACCGAGGTCTACTGGGTGCATTTTACTGGGAACAACGTCCGGAACATTATGCGGCAGTACGGCATTGCCGATTCCGACCAGGTTATTTTTACCGGCACCAGTCTGGAATATAAGCGGCTTTTTACGCAGATGATCCAGGAGATGCAGCTGCGGCGGGAGAACTACGAGGAATTTTTGGTATTGCTTTTGCGGCAGCTGTTCATCCTGCTTCACCGGCAGATGCAGCAGCGTCCGAAGGCGAAGAGCGGATTTTTGGAGAAGGAGATACAGCAGGCTCTCCAGTATTTTCAGGAGCACTACAACAGTGATATCAGCATAGACGCCTACGCCTCCTCCCGCGGCATGAGCACCAGTTGGTTTATCCGCAGCTTCAAGGAGATCACCGGCGTCACGCCCATGCGGTATATTCTGACCACCCGCATAACCAACGCCCAAAGCCTGCTGGAGGATACGGACTACAATATTGCGGAGATCAGCCGCATCGTAGGCTATGAGGATCAGATGTATTTCAGCCGTCTTTTCAAGAAGCAGAACGGCGTATCCCCCTCGGAATTCCGGC
The DNA here is from genome assembly GCA_947177005.1 of uncultured Clostridia bacterium. Taxonomy (GTDB): domain Bacteria; phylum Bacillota; class Clostridia; order Oscillospirales; family Oscillospiraceae; genus Pelethomonas. The sequence goes on from CAMWSZ010000084.1 coordinate 8,839, forward strand.
GGCAGTCCCGGCGGGTTCCGGAGAATCCGGACGGATAAATACAACAAGAACCCCCGCCGTCTGGCGGGGGCTTTTGTATCGCAGGATTACGGCAAGTGCAGGCCGGTTGGAACTATGAGCGGAATAAAGGCGTTAATCATGCAGCCTTACTCCTGATCTTACTTTTTGTAGGGCACATGCCAAATGGTATCGGCGTAATCGGCGATAGAGCGGTCGGCGGCGAAGATGCCGGAACGTGCGATATTGTGCAGGGACATCTGGTTCCACTTGGTACGGTCGCCGTAGGTGGCAGTCATACGGCGGCTGGCGTCGCAGTAGGAGACGAAGTCCGCCAGCAGCATATACTCGTCGGCGGGAGAGCCGCCGCCGAACAGCAGGCGCTCCACGATATCGTCATACCGGATGCCGTCGCGGAAGCCCTGGCTGATCTGGTCCAGAACACGATGCAGCATATTGTCGTGGCTGTACAGGCGGTACGGATTATACCCTGTATCCCGCAGTTCCTTCACCTGCTCGGTCTTCAGGCCGAACAGGAACATATTTTCATCGCCCAGCACCTCGTGCATCTCGACGTTTGCGCCGTCCAGCGTGCCGATGGTCAGGGCGCCGTTCATCATGAACTTCATGTTGCCGGT
>CAMWSZ010000085.1 GCA_947177005.1 uncultured Clostridia bacterium
GGCCCCGAGATGAGTATAAGATACAGGACCCTCTCCCTCACTTTCATTGACGAGGTGGCGAATTACCGTAAATATGACGGCGATGGCAACGAGATCAACTCCCAGTATGGCGAGGTTTTTGAGCAGGAGTACGCCGGTATCCTGCAAGAATATCTTGCGTCGTCCGATCCCCCCTATGCGCAATACCTGCGCGGCATCGAAGTCCATCAAACCCATACCGGATATTTCAGCATCGACAAGAAGGGCCGCAAAGTTGACAGCTCCCTCAAGCGCGGCAGCGATGAAAGCGATGATATTTCCGCCTATGACCTGATTTTGAAGGATAAAGAGCGGCTTCTGTCTTTTGATAACCCGGTCAGATTCATTTTTTCCCACTCCGCCCTGCGGGAAGGCTGGGATAATCCGAATGTGTTCCAGATCTGCACCCTGAAGCACGGCGGCAGCTCTCCGGCACAAAAACGCCAGGAGGTAGGACGCGGCCTGCGCCTGTGCGTCAGCCAGAACGGCGACCGCATGGACGAAGATGCACTGGGCTCCCAGGTGCAGGAGATCAACCGCCTGACGGTTATTGCCACTGACGGGTATCGGGATTTTGTGTCCGCTTTGCAGCGGGGCATCCGGGATGACCTCTATGAGCGGCCCACCAGGGCGACGGCAGAGTATTTCATTGGCAAAACCCTTGTTGTCAACGGGAATAACGTCACTGTTTCTGAAAAGCAGGGGCGGGATATTTACCGCTATCTAATCAAGAACGACTATATTGATGAGGATGATGCGGTCACGGAGAAATACCGCTCCGATTTGGCTAACGGCGAATTAGCGCCTGTCCCGGCGAGCTGTACGGAAATCTCTGCGGGTGTCCATGCTCTGGTGCAGAGCATCTTCGACGCACATGCCTTGGACGAGATGATCCGCAATGGCCGGGAAACAAAAATCCCCGAAAACGCCCTGAATGAGAACTTCTATAAAAAAGAGTTTCAGACCCTTTGGAACTATATCAATCACAAATATGCCTACACAGTCGAATTCGACAGCGGCGAGCTTATTCAGAAAGCCATTGCGCATATTAACGAAAAGATGTTTGTTGCCAAGCTCCAGTACACTGTTACTACTGGTGAGCAGGGACAGAATTTGAACTCTGAACAGCTTCAGAACGGAACCGGTTTTGGTTCTGAACACAGCAGGACCTTTACGCTGGAACGCACCGGGAGCAGCTCCGTCCGGTATGATCTGATAGGAAAAATTGCGGAAGGAACGAAACTGACAAGAAAATCTGTTGCAAAAATTCTGGCCGGGATTGCGCCGCACAAATTTGAGATGTTTAAGAATAATCCGGAGGAATTCATCGTAAAGGCCATTCGCCTTATCAAAGAGCAAAAGGCCACTCTGATTGTGGATCAGATCACCTATCATCAGATTGAGGGCACCTACGACAGCAGCATTTTCACAGCGGAGAGAAACGGAAATTTCTCCCGGGCCTACCTCGCAAAGAAGAACGTGCAGGACTATGTGTTCGCAGACGGCTATGCGAAAGACGGGCAGAGCGTTGAGCGGAAATTCGCTGAAAAACTGGATTCGGCAGATGAAGTGTGTGTGTATGCCAAACTGCCGGGAGGATTTTCCATTCCAACGCCGGTTGGCAGCTACTCCCCCGACTGGGCGATTGCGTTCTATGAGGGAACCGCGAAACATATCTTTTTCATAGCAGAAACAAAGGGAACAATGGATTCGTTAAACCTGAAGCCGGTCGAAAAGGCGAAAATTGACTGCGCAAGGAAATTGTTTGCGAACCTGTCCGGCACCGGCGTTGTTTATGACGTTGTAAAGACTTATCAGGATCTGCTGGACATTATGGAAAAATAAGAAGGAGGAAACCTGTTATGAGCAAGAAATTAGTTGCCTATTTTTCGGCGGGCGGCACTACGGAAAAGGCCGCAAAGACGCTGGCAGAGGCGGCGGGAGCCAGTCTCTATGAAATCAAACCGCAGACGCCCTATACCCGTGCCGACCTGGATTGGACGAACAAAAAATCCCGCAGCAGTGTGGAAATGAACGACAAGTCCTTCCGGCCGCCGCTGGCGGATCAGAACGCCTGCATAGAGGATTTCGATACCATTTTCCTGGGCTTTCCGATCTGGTGGTATACAGCCCCCACCATTATCAACACCTTCCTGGAAAGCTATGATTTTTCCGGTAAGACTATTATTCTGTTTGCCACATCCGGTGGCAGCGGTCTCGGCGGAACGGCAGCGGCACTGAAACAGAGCGCTCCCGGTGCGGTCATTCGGGAAGGTAAGCTGCTGAATGGACGGCAGACCAAGGAAACTCTGTCCGCCTGGGTCAACAGTCTGTCTGTGTAGTGTTCGCCCACCTGCACGGATACACCCATATCACACACAAAACCGCCGGGGGCTTATTCCCCCGGCGGTTTTGTATCCGTTTATTCTTCCCACTTGTCGATGAGCTGCTTGAGCTGGTCGGCAAACCGGGCAAGGTCCTTGTTGGTACGGCCCTTGCTGCGGAGGATGACCTCCTGAAGCAGCTTGCCCACCGACGCCAGTCTCTGATACGCCGCGGAAATCTTGCCGCCTGCCGTAACAATTCTGCGTTCGGGCAGATAGCCCCGCTCCAGCTGACGGTTCGCCGCCAGATCGAATACCTCCGTATACTGGGGCGCGTGGGCGGTGTAGCCCAGACGCTCCAGGCTGCTGGCGAAGTAGGGTGCCACTTCCCGGTCGCCGTGGACCACAAAAAACCGGGTGGGATTCTCAAACGACTGCGCCCATTCCAACAGGTGCGTCCGGTCGGCGTGGCTGGACAGGCCCTTGAAATTCACGATTTCCGCCCGCACCGCTACATCCTCTCCGAACAGCTTTACATGGGCCGCGCCCTCCAGCAGAGTCCGTCCCAAGGTGCCCGGGGACTGGAAGCCTACAAATACAACGGTTGAGTCGGCCCGCCACAGATTGTGTTTCAGGTGGTGGCGGACGCGTCCGGCGTCGCACATGCCGGAGGCCGAAATAATCACCTTCGGTGTCTGATCCATATTGAGCTGCTTGGACTCATCCAGGGATTCGGTCATCCGCAGGCCGGGGAAGGAGAACATATTGGTGCCGTCCTTCACCAATTGCAGGGCTTCATCGTCCAAATAGCCCCGCAGGTCGCCGCAGAAGATGCCGGTGGCCTTGCTGGCAAGAGGCGAGTCAATATACACCGGAAAATCCTGCACGGAATGGACCAGATGCTCCTGTTTGATGCGCCGCAGGAAGTACAGGATTTCCTGCGTGCGCCCCACCGCAAAGGCCGGAATGACCACATTTCCGCCCCGTCCAAGGGTGCGGTCGATGACCTTGGCCAGCTCCGACGTATAGCTCCAGACCTCCACATGGTCCCGGTCGCCGTAGGTCGATTCCATGACCACGTAATCCGCTTTGGTCAGCAGCACCGGGTCCCGGATAATGGGCTGGTTGCAGTTGCCGATATCGCCGGAGAAAACGATAGTCTTCGTAATGCCGTTCTCAGTACACTCCACGGTGATGCTGGCGGAACCCAGCAGATGTCCCGCGTCGGTAAAGGTGACGGTCACGCCCTCGCACAGTTCAAAGGGCACGCCGTAGCGTCTGGCGTGGACGTAGCCGGAGACCCGTTCCGCGTCCGCCACCGTATACAGCGGCTCCACTCTGCCCCGTCCGGCGCGGAGATTTTTCCGGTTTTCATAGTCCGCGTCGGATTCCTGGATATACGCGCTGTCAACCAGCATAATCTCCATGAGGCGCGCAGTGACGCGGGTGGTATAAATGGACCCCGAGAACCCCTGGCGCACCAGCAGGGGCAGGCGTCCGGTATGGTCGATATGCGCGTGGGTGACCAGAACATAATCGATTGTATTCGGAGCGAAGGGCAGCTCCCGGTTGTCGATATTGTCCTGTCCCTGCTGTAAGCCGCAGTCGATCAGGATGCGTTTTCCGTTGACCTCCAGACAGTGGCAGCTGCCGGTCACGCACTGATCCGCGCCGAAAAAGCTGAGTTTCATCTTGGGAGCCCTCCTTTATTTTGATGAACCCATTGTAGCATATATTACAGAAAATAGCAACTGCTATCTCGAAATTTCGTGAAAATTGCCGGAGGCTTTTTGCTACCCTTTCGGACGCACCAGCGCGCTGTCCAGGGGGATCATGCCGAAGCTGGTCAGTTCCCCGCCGTCGGCCAGGAGGCGCAGCTCCTCAATGGATTCAATGGAATACAGGGAATCGGTCAGGGACCAGAGCATTTTTCTTTGCAGGTCCTCGTCCGGCGGCAGTGCCTCCAGCGACGCCGCAGGCAGATTTACATAGCAAACGCCGTTTTCCATGCGCACAAAATTTACCTGAAAATCCTCCGGCAGCGCCCGGCGCAGGTCCTTGTTGTGGGGGCCCTCCAGTAGCGCGGCAATTACGCTTTCCGCCAGCGTCTGGCCCTCGTACAGCTCCAGAATCCGCTGTTCACCGGTGAGGGCGTTGTCGCTGTTGAGGAAGTAGACCGTCACCTCCACCGTTTGCAGAACATCGTCCATGGAGGAGAGCAGGACGTCCCACTCATAAAAAATCTGCTTGGGCTGCTGGCCAATGGGACGGCCCTCCGCGGTCACGGACACCGAGCTGATCCCCTCCAATTGGGTCAGGGACAGGGTCAGGCAATAGTCGGCCAGGGTCAGGTCTACGCCGCCGAGCCGGTTGACGCCGCCGCTCAGGTCTACATAGGCCCGGTGGTCGCGGACCTCCACGCTCAGCAGCTCCACCCCCGGCAGCGGACTGACCAGCTCCCCATGGGACGGCCCCGCCAGCAGACGCTCCACCACGATCTGCACGGCCTTTTTCAGCGGCACGTCTTCTGGAAGCAGCTCCATACTGCTCTGGATCATGTCGCTGCCCCGGGCCGCCGCGCCGGAGGAGAGGTAGTAGACAGGGGTTCTCTGTTCCGGTTCGGCCTCCGCCGGTCCGGCACCGCAGGCACATAAAACCGGCAGCAGCGTCAGGAACAGAACCAGCAGTTTTCCCCTCATATCTCGCCTCCGATCCGATTGGGCATGGTCACGACAAACCGGGTCCCGCCCGTGGGGACGCTTTCCGCCCGAATGGCGCCTCCCCGGCGGCTGACCGTGTCGCTGACGATGCTCAGGCCCAGACCAGTGCCGCCGGCGGCGCGGCTGCGGGCCTTGTCCACGCGGTAGAAACGCTTGAAGACATTGCGCAGGTCCTCGTCCGGGATGCCGATGCCGTTGTCCTCCACGGTAATCACAGTTGTTTCCTCGCCGGTCTCGGCACGGATGCGGACATATCCCCCCGGCCGGTTGTATTTCACCGCGTTCTCCCCCAGGTTGTAGACGATCTGGTATAATTCCCCCTCCGCGGCGGCCACGGCAATTCCCGGCGCACAGGCGGCGTAGATCTCCACCTCTTTTTCCTTCGCTACGGGCCGCAGCATCCGTTCCGCCCGCTCCAGCACCGGCGCAACCTCCACCCGGACCGGCGCTTCAAGCGCCCCGCTGTCCAGACGGGTCAGGCGCAGCAGGTCCTCGGTGATGCGGCTGAGGCGTTCGGCCTCCTGCCCGATGTCACTGACAAACTCCCGGGCCGTGGCGTTGTCCATGTTTTCGTTTTGCAGAATGGAATCCGTCAGCAGGCGAATGGCCGCCAGCGGGGTTTTTAACTCGTGGGAGGCGTCGGACACGAACTGCCGCCGTGCGCTCTCTGTCTCCTGAAGGCGGTCCACCAGCTCGTTGAATTCCCCGGCGATCTGGGTAAATTCATCGCTGCCGTTCAGAATGGCCCGCTGGTTGTAAGCCCCCTCCCGGACCCCCCGGATAGCGGTTTGCAGCGTCCCCAGCCGCATGGTAAGCTGCCTGCTGAATACCAGGCTCACCACCAGCATCAGCGCCGATACGCCAAGTGAAATGGAGAACAGGTTGCCGCTGAGGGTCTCCAGCAGCGACGCCTGCTGGGTATCGTACTCATATACGTATACGCCGCCGATGATCTGGTTCCGGTACAGCACCGGCTGGGCTGCGCTGGAGTGGAACGCCTTTTCCTTATACACACTGTACACCGCGTTATTGCCCCGCAGCGCCTCCACCAGCTCCGTATAAAAAACATAGTAGCCGGTGGCGTTGCCCGCTTCGCGGGTGTCGTACAGGACTTTTCCGTAGGGGTCTGTGATAATGGCCCGTGAGATGCCCTCCAGCTCCACGCTGCCCATAGCGGCGGCGGCGTTTTCTTCCGTCAGGCTGTCCAATCCGGAAACCGCGGAGTTAATGGCCGTAGCGCTGCTTTGCAGGGCCGTATGCTTCGAACGGAATACCAGATCCTCACTGACCAGCAGCGGATAGGTGTTCATCAGCACGATCACCGTCAGCAGGAGGGCGATATAGCTGGCGCTGATTTTCAGCTGGAGAGACAGTTTAACCCTTGAAATAGTAGCCAACCCCCCATTTGGTCATTATTAGCTCCGGCTCTGCCGGATGCCGTTCCAGCTTCTCCCGCAGACGCCGGATGTGTACGTCAACGGTCCGGTAATCGCCGGTGTAGGAGTAGCCCCACACCACGTTCATCAGATTTTCCCGGCTGTAGACTCGCCGGGGATTTTTCATCAGCAGCTCGATCAAATCATACTCCTTTGCCGTCAGCTCCACGATCTGCCCGCCGTCCCGAATGGCGACCCGCTGTTCCGTGTCCAGGGTAAGGCCGCCCGCAGTGATCCGGCTGGACTGCCGTCCCTGCGCCCCCCCTGACGCCCGCCGCAGCATAGCCCGGATACGGACTTTCAATTCCAGAATATTGAACGGCTTTGTGATGTAGTCGTCCGCGCCGCACTCGAAGCCGATGATTTTGTCCGTATCTTCACTGCGTGCGGTCAGCATAATGACCGGTACGTTAGAAAATTCCCGGATTCTCATGCAGGCTTCCAGACCGTCGATCTCCGGCATCATTAAATCCAGAATAATAAGGTCAAACTGTCCCTCACGGGCCAGCTCCACCGCCGCCGCGCCGTCATAGGCGCACTCCACCTGATACCCCTCGTTTTCCAGGTTGAATTTCAGGCCCTTTACCATGAGTTTTTCATCGTCAACCACTAATATTTTCATCTGTCATCCTCCGCAGAATATAGTTAGCCCGGCGAACCGCCAGTTTCAGCTCTGGCCGGTCCCGCTCTGGTCCGCGGCCAGATCATACTGCGCCGTGACCGTATAGTCCGAGTCCGGGTCCCCTTGCAGGGACATCCCGGCAATGACCGCCAGAAATACTGCCGCTAACAGCAACAGCAATTTTTCGGTTCCCGTTAAATTTCTTAACACTTTACCTGTTGAACTCCTGTCGAATTTTTGATATACTAGGTACAGAACCTGACGGCCTCCCCGCCGGGATGCCGCAGGTGCCCCTATCCAAAATTCAGTATATCATATTTGAGTGGAGAATGATATGAAAACCAGCCGTTTTTTTTGCATTTTTTTCTGCCTGCTTCTGCTCCTCAATCTGACTGTCCCGGCCCTGGCCGCTGAGGACGACTTTGGAGACTTTGACGTAGCGGCAAAGGCCGCCCTGCTCATCGACCCGGAGACGGAGGAGATTTTATACGCCCGAAACATTCATGAGCGGCTGTACCCCGCCAGCCTGACAAAAATCATGACCTGCCTGCTGGTTCTGGAGGCGGTGGACAGCGGGAACCTTACCCTGGATACCGTGCTGACCGCCTCGGAGACTGCGGTCACGTCCATTCCCGCCGACGGCAGCACCGCCGGTCTGAAAGTCGGGGAACAGCTTTCCGTGGAGAACCTGCTGTACTGCATCATGCTGTCCTCCGCCAACGAGGGCTGCAACATTCTGGCGGAGGGGGTGGCCGGTTCCATTGACGCCTTTGTGGACCAGATGAACCAGCGCGCCGCCGCGCTGGGCTGTGAGGACACCAGCTTTGTGAACACCAACGGCCTGCCCGACGAAAATCATTATACTACCGCCTGGGACCTGTACTTAATCACCCGTGAAGCCCGCAAGCATCCCGATTTCATGCCCATTGTGGGTACGGCCACCTATCAGGTTCCGGCCACCAACATGTCGGAGTCCCGCACCCTCCGTACCACCAACTACCTGCTGTCCGGGTGGTATACCTCCGGGTACATCTACAAGGGCGCGGAGGGCATTAAGACCGGCTCCACCAGCGCCGCCGGGTACTGTCTGGTGGCGTCGGCCACCCGCAGCGGACGCAGCCTGCTGAGCGTTGTCATGGGCGCAGACCGCATTACATTAGACGACGGCACGATCCTGACGCAGAGCTTTTCCGAGACGGTCCGGCTCTATGACTGGGGCTTCGGCAGCTTTACCCGGCAGGTCATTCTGAGCAACAAGGAGTTGATTGGCGAGGTGCCCGTCACCCTCTCTCAGGAACAGGATTTTGTCAAGATGCACCCCGCCGAGGAAATTGAGCGTCTGTTCCCAAAGGACGTCAACCCGGAAAAGGCCATTGAGCGCACCATTACGCTGAAGGCGGAGACCGTGGAGGCACCCGTGGAAAAGGGACAGGTCTTGGGGACCGTCACCCTCACCTACAACGGCAGCACCTACGCTACTGTCGATCTCCTGGCGGATGAGGCCGTTGCCGCCTCCCGTTTTCTGGTGCTCCAGCGGGATATTCTGGATTTCCTCCACCGCCCTGTCCTCTGGATCTCCATTGGCGGCGTTGTGGGAGCGGTTGCGCTGTTCTATATTCTGCGCGCTGTCCTGAAATCCCGCCGCCGCCGTTACGGCAAGGCCGCCGCTCCCGCCCGCAGGCCGGGATACCGGGGAAGAAGGCGTTAAACGGCTCACCAGCGACCAAAAACCTCCTGTACAGATGTTGTTCTGTACAGGAGGTTTTTCTGCCCGTTTTCACGGGACTGCTTCCGTTTACTCCGGGTTTACGGTGATTGTTACCGTCGAGACCTGGCTGCTCACTCCTATGACATTGCCGTCCGCGTCATAGAGCGGCACGTCCTCATCCGGCTCCTGACCGGCGCTGAAAGTAATGATTCTCTCAATCCTTCCGCCGTCCTCCGATACCACCTCATACGGGTCACAATCAGATACGGTAAAGGGCAGCGTCTCCAGACGGACGCCGGTTGTTTGCTCAAGACCCTCGTTCAGCCAGGGCAGGTTTTTCAGCGGGGTGTCCCCCGGAATCTCGACAACCGTTCCGCCCACGGCAAAGTCCTCGTCCTCATCGCCCGCGTACTCGATCCAGCCGATGCTTTCCGGTTCGCCGCCGATAATAAACGTATGCTGCAAGCCGTCCTCTCCGGCGCAGGTGTAGACGTAGGGCGTTTCATAGGAGCATTCGTCCGTAATATCCCGGTTTTCGCCGTTGACGGTCAGATAGAGCCGTCCGTCCTCCCGCAGCTCCACCGGACTGACCG
>CAMWSZ010000086.1 GCA_947177005.1 uncultured Clostridia bacterium
GCATGAGAGATCAATTGGCAAAAATCAAATCCGACGCCCTCGCCGCTTTTGAGCAGGCAAAGGACGCCGCCGCCCTGGATGCACTGCGCGTCAAATATCTGGGCAAAAAGGGCGAACTTACCGGCGTTTTGAAGATGATGGGCAAACTCACCCCGGCGGAACGGCCGGTTATGGGCCAGCTGGCCAACGACGTCCGTTCCGCCCTGGAGGGCGCACTTGACGCCTGTTCCCGGAAGCTGGAGGCCGCCGCCCTGGAGCTGCGTCTCAGATCTGAAGCCCTGGATGTGACCATTCCCGGCAAGCAGGTGCCCGTAGGCCACCGCCACCCCATGAACATCGCTTTGGACGAGATCAAGGATATTTTTATCGGTATGGGCTTTGAGGTTCTGGAGGGACCGGAGGTGGAGCTTGCCCTCTATAACTTCGACCGCCTCAACGCTGAGGAGGGCCACCCCAGCCGCGACTGGTCCGACACCTTCTATTTTGATACCGAAAGCCGCGTCATGCTCCGCAGTCAGACCAGCCCCATGCAGGTCCGGGCTATGGACACGCGCCCCTTACCCATTCGGGTCATCGCGCCGGGCCGCGTCTACCGCAAGGACGAGGTTGACGCCACCCACTCCCCCATGTTTCATCAGGTGGAGGGCCTGGTGATTGACAAGGGCGTGACCATGGCCGACCTCAAAGGTACGCTCAACACCATTGTCGAGCAGCTCTACGGCGCGGACACCAAAACCCGGTTCCGTCCCCACCACTTCCCCTTCACTGAGCCAAGCTGTGAAATGGATGTACAGTGCCATAAATGCGGCGGTGCGGGCTGTCCCACCTGTAAGGGCGAGGGCTGGATCGAACTGCTGGGCGCGGGTATGGTTCATCCCAAGGTGCTGGAGATGTCGGGCATCGACAGTGAGGTCTATTCCGGCTGGGCCTTCGGCATGGGCCTGGAACGCACCGCTCTCCGCCGGTTCAGGATTGCGGACATGCGTCTGATCTTTGAAAACGACGTGCGTTTTCTGGAGCAGTTTTAATAATATAGGAAGGGAGTGTAAAACAGGATGAAATTAAGCAGAAAATGGCTGAATGAATTTGTAGAGGTCACGGCCAATGACCGGGATTTTGCGGAAGCAATGACCATTTCCGGCTCCAAGGTGGAAACCACCGAGGATTTAGGCGCGGAGATTCATAATGTAGTAGCAGGCCGCATCCAGTCCATGGAGCGCCACCCCAATTCCGACCATATGTGGATCTGCCAGCTGGACGTGGGCAAAGAGGAGCCTGTACAGATTGTGACAGGCGCGTGGAACATCCACGAGGGCGACCTGGTTCCGGTGGCGCTGCACAAGTCGGCGCTTCCCGGCGGCAAAAAGATTGAGAAGGGCAAGCTGAGGGGGGTCCTCTCCAACGGTATGCTGTGTTCCCTGAGCGAGCTGGGTCTGGATGAGAGGGATTTTCCGTATGCAGTCATCACAGCCGCCGCGCTGCTCAACGACTACAAGCCCATTGATCCGGAAAAACCGTCGATTCCCGCGGACATTGCGCCGGGACACAAACTTTTCGGCCGGGTCGTAGCCGCACAGGTGGGCGGTGTTACTCGCGGCGAAAACGGTCAATGGCTCTGCAATCTGAGCTGGGTGAAGGAAAAAGGCCCTGACGCCATTCTCATCCAGACCCCTTGCAGCAACATCCACGCAGGAGACATGGTGGCCTATAACACAGTGCAGCAGACCATCTGCACTCTGGCGGACCTCCGCGCGGAACAGAGGGAATTTCCCCACTGCATCCCGGACGGCATTTTTGTTCTGCAAGAGGACTGCAAGCCCGGCGACGGCATCAAACCCGTCATCAATGCCGACGATCACGTAGTAGAATTTGAGATCACGCCGAACCGTCCGGACTGTCTCAGCGTAATTGGTTTGGCGCGGGAGGCGTCCGCCACCTTCAACGCGCCTCTCCGTCTCCACACGCCGGAGGTTAAAGGCGGCGGGGACGGCGTTTTGACGGATTTATTAGATGTAGAGACGCCGGACCCGGATCTGTGTCCCCGCTATACGGCCCGTATGGTGCGCAATGTGAAAATCGCCCCCTCCCCGAAATGGATGCGGGAGCGTCTGCGCTCTATGGGCGTGCGTCCTATCAACAACATTGTCGATATCACCAACTATGTCATGCTGGAGTACGGACAGCCCATGCACGCCTTTGATTACCGCTATGTCAAGGGCGGAAAGATTGTGGTCCGCCGGGCCGCGGAGGGCGAGGAGCTGACCACCCTGGACGGCAACGTCCGCAAGCTTACCAATAATATGTTAGTCATTGCGGACGACACCCGCGCCGTTGGTCTGGCGGGGATCATGGGCGGTTTGAACAGCGAAATCGTTCCCGACACCGTTGACGTGGTTTTTGAGTCCGCCAATTTCGACGGCACCTGCATCCGCAAGACCGCTCTGGCTCTGGGGATGCGCACGGAGGCGTCGGCGAAATTCGAGAAGGGCCTCGATCCGCTGAACACCCTCCCCGCCGTAGACCGCGCCTGCGAACTGGTGGAGCTGCTGGACGCCGGGGAAGTGGTTGACGGCGTTATCGACGTCCTCAACTATGTACCTCAGCCCACCGTTCTCCAGCTCTGTCCGGACAAAATCAACGCCCTGCTTGGCACAGAGATCCCCGTTTCGGACATGCAGGAGACACTCCGGCGTCTGGGCTTCGGGGTGGACGGCGAGACCATTACCGTACCGTCCTGGAGAGGCGACGTGCGGCACTACTCCGATCTGGCGGAGGAAGCGGCCCGTTTCTACGGCTACAACAACATTCCCAACACGCTCCAGCGGGGTGAGACCACCCGCGGCGGCTACACCCATGAGCAGCAGCTGGAACGCCGTCTTGGTTCGGTCTGCCGGACCTGCGGCTACAGCGAGATCATCACCTACTCCTTTATTTCCCCCTCCTGCTACGACAAAATCGGCTGGCCTGCGGACGAACCCCTCCGCAACAGCCTGCGCATTCTGAATCCCTTGGGGGAGGACACCTCCATCATGCGCACCACGCCGCTGCCCTCCATGCTGGAGACGTTGCAGCGCAACTACAACAGCCGCAACAAAAGCGCCCGGCTGTACGAGCTTGGCAAGATCTATCTCCCCGGCGGTCCGGACGGTCTGGCAAACGAACCGAAAATGCTCACGCTGGGGGCATACGGCGGGGACATGGATTTCTACACGATGAAGGGCGCTGTCGAAGCGCTGTTGCGGGAGATCCGCGCACAAAATGTTATGTTTGAGCCCTGCACCAGCGATCCGTCCTATCATCCGGGACGCTGCGCGGCGGTCCACTCCGGGGAGACCTGCATCGGCGTTATCGGACAGATTCATCCGCTGGTGGCCCGCAACTACGGCGTAGACACGGACCTCTACTGTGCCGAGCTCAGCTTTGACGCCCTCTTGGAAGCGGAGGGTCCCGGTGCGGAATACACACCACTGCCCCGCTATCCGGCCGTTGCCCGTGACATCGCCGTCGTCTGCAAGGAGAGTGTGACGGTAGGCGCACTGGAAGCCTGCATCCGCAGGGCGGGCGGCAGGCTGCTGCGGGACGTGGCCCTCTTCGACATCTACCGCGGCGCGGGCATCGCGTCCGACAGCAAGAGCGTGGCTTTCAGTCTTACCCTCCGCGCCGATGACCGCAGCATTGTGGCGGCGGAGGCGGACGAGGAGATCCGTCTGATTCTTGACGCCCTTTCCAGTGAATTGGGAGCCGTTCTCCGCTGATTTCACGGCAAATCAATCAAAAATCTTCCGGTCCAGCAAAGGCCGGAAGATTTTTAATTTTATTTGAAGATTACACGTTTTCCCTTGACGAAAACAGCCGGGCGCAGTACGATGAGTAGCAATACACAGCCGCTGCAAGGCGGCAGGAAGGACCGGTAAATATGGAATTTTCCCGCTCAACCATGAAGAAAATGCTGCTGCTGATTACGTTTGCGATTCTGCTGTTCACCGGTATCCAGCATTTCGGCTATGTACTGTCTGTGCTGGGATTTGTTGGGGGCGTACTGTCCCCGCTGTTCCTCGGCGGTGCGATTGCCTTTGTGCTGAACGTCCCTATGACGTTTTTTGAGACAAAGCTGTTTTCCGCCAGAGGAGGCAAAAAACGCCGCCTGCCGGCCGGGGCTGCGCGGGGCGTGAGCCTTCTGCTGACGGTTGTGCTGGTGGTCGTGATTATCCCTCTGCTGCTGCTGATTATAGTTCCGCAGCTGGCGGCCAGCATATCGGGTCTGGGGGCAACGGTGGTGGCGGCCTTTGCACGTTTTGTGAGCTGGTTGGAAGAACAGTTTGCCGCTTATCCCGAGATCACCAGCTGGCTGGAAAATCTGACCGTGGACTGGAAAGCGCTTCTGACCAGCACGGTAAATTTTCTGCGCAGCGGCTTCGGCAATGTCATCAGCTCCACCATTTCCGCCACCAGAAGCATTGTCAGCGCGGTCAGCACGATTTTTGTCGCGGTGGTATTTGCAATTTATGTTCTACTGCAAAAGGAGAAATTGGGCTTGCAGTGCCGCAAGGCCCTCTATGCCATTCTGCCGCAGGCGGCGGCTGACCAGACTGTCCGGATCTGCCGGTTAAGCCACCGGATTTTCTCCAGTTTTATCACCAGCCAGTGTGTAGAAGCGGTAATTCTCGGGTCGATGTTCTTCCTCTCCATGACGCTCCTGCGGATGCCCTACGCTCTGCTGGTTGGCTGTCTGATTGCGGTGACTGCTTTGATTCCCATTGTCGGCGCGTTTATCGGCTGTGCAGTGGGGACGTTTCTGCTGTTAATGGTGTCGCCCATGCAGGCGCTGATTTTTGTGATACTGTTTCTGGTCTTGCAGCAGCTGGAGGGCAACCTGATTTATCCTCATGTTGTCGGCAGTTCCATTGGGCTCCCCTCGATCTGGGTACTGGCGGCGGTGTCTGTGGGCGGCAGTTTAATGGGTGTTCTGGGGATGCTGCTGTTTATTCCGCTGGCTTCGGTTCTGTACACCCTGTTCCGGGAATTTGTGTATACGAGACTGCGGAAGAAAGGACTCAGGGTCAGATAGATGAAAAACTGTAGGGTACTGAATCGAGACCAGATCAAAATACTGGCCGTTATCACGATGACGTTTAATCACATCGCACACGTTCTTATGACGCCCGGCAGCGTTTTATATGAGGTATTTGAGGATACCGGCTATTTCACGGCTATTACCATGTGTTTTTTTCTGGCGGAGGGCTACCGGTATACGCGGTCGAAAAGAAACTACATAAAGCGGCTCTTCCTTTTTGGACTGATCTCCGAAATTCCCTTTGTTCTGGCTGTGGGGTATTTTCAGCTAAACATCATGTTCACACTTCTGATCTGCTTTCTGATTTTCTGCGTTATGGACAGTGATCTTGCGGATGGGAAAAAGAGACTGCTTCTGATACTGCTGGCTTTGAGTACGGTCATCTGCGACTGGGCGCTGTTTCTGGCGGCTGGGGCGATTCTCCTGAAAAAAAGCG
This sequence comes from uncultured Clostridia bacterium, assembly GCA_947177005.1. Lineage (GTDB taxonomy): Bacteria > Bacillota > Clostridia > Oscillospirales > Oscillospiraceae > Pelethomonas. Next base: position 5,511 of record CAMWSZ010000086.1, read on the forward strand.
AGGGCCGGCCCCGCGAACAGGCAAAAGTATATGGCATCTTCGCCGCAATGTTTTGGGTGGCGAATATTCCGGGCTATGCGGCAGAAGTTCACGCACCATATCCTTTACTTTCGGGTTATGGAATCCTGCACGGATTTTTCGCCGCACTGCCGGTACTTGTATCCGGCATTGTGACTCTGGTGTTATATAACGGCAAAAGGTCAGAAAAGCACAGGACCTTCAATAAATGGTTTTTCTACATCTATTACCCGGCGCATCTGTTGATTTTATGGCTAATTAAACAGGCTGTATAGACTGATATGTCCGAAACGCAGAACGGACCGCCCTCCGGTTTGGGAAGGCGGTCCGTATACTTATCCGATCAGATACCGGTAATTGTTCAGCACGGTGCTGATAAACACGTCGATTTCGGCAGGCAGGGAATTATCCCCGCTCATATCGACCTCTTCAACTTTGCCGTCCAGCCGCACGAGCACCTTATTGCCGTCCAGCGGGAGGAAACCGTTGTTTTCGGTACTCTCGTCGAACCCGGCTTTGTCATGGAACAGGGTGAACTTGTTCTTATACGGGGCACTGTCATAGGGACAGAACACCAAACAATTGCCGCACTCGTTGCACATGCGGTCCACATGCAGAATCTGATGCCGGCCGTCGGGCAGCTTTACGACCACATTGGCCCGGTTCGGACACACATCCGCACAGGTCTGACAGACCACATTACAGCTCAGGCACCGGTCTCCCTCGGTCTTGGCGGACTCGCACAGAATGCCTTTCCGTGCAATTGCCTCCTCGCGGGTAGCGTGGGCGCGGCAGGGAATCCGGACCTTGTGCGCGTGGCCGGTCACTTCCGCGGCAAACGCGGCGGCGTCCGCGATGCCCTCGACCACGGTGGCGGGACCGCGGAAGGCGTCTCCGGCGGCATACACGCCAGACAGATTGGTCTGGAAGTCCGGACGGCCCTTTGCATCCACTTCCACGCCATAGGAGGCCAGCATCTCGCTGTCAACCTTTTCGCCCACAGCGGAAATGACCGTATCACAGGGGATCTCCACGGTCTCATCCGTCTCCACCGGCGCACGCCGTCCGCTGGCGTCGGGCTCGCCCAGCACCATTTTTTTGCAGATCAGCCTGCCGTCCTTCTGCTCTACGGGCGATACCAGTTCCAGGAATTTTACGCCATCGGCAATCGCCAGCTCCAGTTCCTCGGCATCGGCGGGCATGTACTTCTTTGTCCGGCGGTAGACCAGTGTGCTGCTCTCCGCGCCGGAACGCAGGGCCAGACGTGCGGCGTCCATTGCGGTATTGCCGCCGCCGATGACGGCCACATGTCCCAGTTTTTCCGTTTTGCCCTCTTTTACGCCGCGCATCCAAGCGATGACCGGCAGAACATTGCCGGGAATGGCCAGACGGCCCGGTTTCCACGCGCCAATGGCAAACAGGATATGGGTATAGCCCTGTTTTTTCAGTTCGTCCACACTGGGGGCCTGCGTGTTCAGCCTGACCTCAACGCCCATGCGGCGCATGATTTCGGCATCCTTCTCAATGGCCCCGTCACTGATGCGGAAGCTGGGGATCACATGCCGGACAACGCCGCCCAAACTTGCCTCACGCTCAAACAGGGTGGTAGGAACGCCCTCGCGTGCGCAGAAATACGCCGCCGCCATACCGGTAGGACCGCCGCCGATAATAGCCGCTTTTTTCCCGTTGTCAACAGGCGCGGGGGTCTTGAGGGATTTCATCACCCGGTCATAGCCTCTCTCCGCCGCGACCAGCTTTGTGGCGCGGATCTGTACAGAGCGGTCATAGAAATTCCGGGTACACTTGTCCATGCAGTGGTGGGCGCAGATAGTACCGGTGATAAAGGGCAGGGGGTTCTTTTCCAGAATCACCCGCAGCGCTTTCGCGTATCTTCCCTGACGGCACAGCTCGATATACTCCGGGATATCCTGACCGATAGGACAGCCGCCCTTACAGGGAGCGGTAAAGCAGTCGATGAGGGGGACCTTTGCGGACAGCTTTCTGCGGGGCAGGGGTTTAATGGCCTTGACATGGTGCGGGTCTGACCGCACAGCCTCCGCCAGAGCCTCCACCTTCGCAACATCTACGCCGGTAAAGGGTTCGAAACGCAGCTTTTCCAGTTTTTCCGCGATCTGTTTAAACCGCTGATACCCGCCGGGCTTGAGTTCGGTTGTCGCCATTGTGATAGGCCAGATATGGCAGTCAAAGAGCTTGTCGATGTTGAAGAAATCCGCGCCGCCGGAATAGCTGATGCGGAGTTTGCCGCCGAACTCGCGGCTGATTCTGCGGGCCATTTCAATGGTCAGGGGGAAGATGCTCTTTCCGGCCATGTACATCTCCTCGCTGGGCAGCTCGTTCCGGGTCACGTCCACGGGGAAGGTATTGCTCAGCTTCAGGCCGAATTCCACGCCGTTTTCCGCTGCCAGCGCCTGCAAACGGCGGAACATGGGAACCGCGTCGCTGTACTGCAAATCTTCCTGGAAATGGTGTTCGTCAAAGACGATGTAGTCGTAGCCCATGCCGTCCAGAATGGAGCGGGCGGATTCATAGCCCAGAATGGTGGGATTGCACTTGACAAAGGTATGGAAATGCTTCTCAGAGATCAGATAGGACGCGATCCGCTCGATTTCATCCGGCGGACAGCCGTGCAGGGTGGACAGGGTAACACTGTCTGAAATCTGGGCGGGGATTGTATCAATAAACGCGCTCTCGCCGGGGAACATCTCTTTCAGGACCCGGATGCACTCCTGGAAAATGGGGGTCTGGGAAGCGTCCTTCATTTCCCGCAGGTACTTATCGACTTTGGGGCCCTTCACGCCCTCCAGATCGTACCCGACTGACATATTAAAGATAAAGCCGTTGGGGTCGCCCAAGCCGTACACCTTCGCCAGAATCTTGCAGGCGCACCAAGCCTTCACATACTCCTCATACGCCTGCGGCACATACAGCTCTGTGGACCACTCGCAGTTATAGCATTCATCCTCCGCCAGAATGCAGGGGCGGTTGACGCAGGCAGCCAGCTCAGCGCCGTCCATTTTCTGGACGGTTTTCAGCTCAAAGAAACGTGCGCCGCCAAAGTAACTGGCAATGATATTTTGGGCCAGCTGGGTATTGGGGCCGGCAGCCGGTCCGAAGGGGGTTTCAATTTTCTCGCCGCCGAAGATAGGCAGGGATTTTTCACCGCCGGTATAGGGCCGGTGTACGCCGAACACGGAACCCTCACGGTCATACTCCGTGGTGATCCAGGTCATCAGCTCTTTGAACGGGATAGGGATCATCAGCTCAGACATAATCGTTCTCCTTATATTATATGAATTAAGCGCTTGAATCCGTTATAATTTGCCGGTTTAATACTGGCAGTGATTCAATTCGCCCCACAGCTTTTTGGATTCCTCCAGAATATGGGCGTTGACCGCCTCCTCATCCACACCGGTCAGTTCCCGGTCCTTCATCAGCAGCTTGCCGTTGCAAATGGTGGTCTGGCACTGCCGTCCGGTCATACCGAAAAGCATGTGGCCGTCGATATTGGCGTCGGAGAAGGGGGTGAAGGGCTTGTAGTCCATGACGATCACATCCGCCGCCGCACCGGGGGCCAGACGTCCCAGAGGCACGCCGAAATATTTTTCACCAATCGCCGGATTATTCTTAAAGAGCATATCCGTGACCTCGCACCAGCCCACATTGGGCAGACAGGCGTTGTGCCGCTGAATGGTCAGCGCAACCTTGATGCTCTCCAGCATATCGTTCGTATAGGCGTCGGTGCCCAAGCCGACGGTTATGCCCCGTTTCATCAGCTGCAACACCGGGGAACAGCCCACAGCGTTGCCCATATTGCTCTCCGGGTTGTTGACGCACATGGT
>CAMWSZ010000087.1 GCA_947177005.1 uncultured Clostridia bacterium
AAAACCTACTGGCATACCTGTTCCCACGTGCTGGCCCAGGCCGTCAAACGCCTCTATCCGGAGGTCAAGCTGGCCATCGGTCCCAGCATCGACAACGGCTTTTATTACGACTTGGATTCCCCCTTCCCCTTTACCCCGGAAATCATGGAGAAAATCGAGGGGGAAATGAAAAAAATCTGTAAGGAAAAACTTAAGCTGGAACGCTTTGAGCTGCCCCGTGAGGAGGCCGTCCGCTATATGGAGGAAAAGGGCGAGCCGTATAAGGTGGAGCTTATCAACGATCTGCCCGAGGACGCCGTCATCAGCTTCTACCGGCAGGGCGAATTCGTGGACCTGTGCGCCGGACCGCACGTCGATTCCACCGGCCGCATCAAGGGCAACGCCCTCAAGCTCACCGCCTGCAATGCCGCCTACTGGCGCGGCGATTCCAGCCGCCAGACCCTCCAGCGGATCTACGGCGTCGCCTTCCCCAAAAAGGACGAGTTAGACGAGTACCTGCGCCGGATTGAGGAGGCAAAAAAGCGGGACCACCGGAAATTGGGGAAGGAGCTGGGCCTGTTCATGATGGCTGAGGAGGGTCCCGGCTTCCCCTTCTTCCTGCCGAAAGGCATGGTGCTGAAAAATACCCTGCTGGACTACTGGCGCGACTGTCACAAGCGTTACGGCTATGTGGAGATTGCCACGCCGGTCATTCTCAATCAGGAGCTGTGGCACCGCAGCGGCCACTGGGACCACTACAAAGACAATATGTATACCACCGTCATCGACGGCGAGGACTACGCCGTCAAGCCCATGAACTGCCCGGGCGGTATGCTGGTCTATAAAAACGAGCCACATTCCTACCGCGACCTGCCTCTCCGTGCGGCGGAGCTGGGGCTGGTCCACCGCCACGAAATGAGCGGCGCACTGCACGGCTTGTTCCGCGTCCGCTGCTTTACGCAGGACGACGCCCATATCTTTATGACGCCCGGTCAGATGAAGGACGAAATCAAAAATGCCGTCAAGCTCTTTGACGAGATGTATTCCACCTTCGGCCTGACCTATCAAATCGAGCTGAGTACCATGCCGGAAGACCATATGGGCGACGAGAAGGTCTGGAAATTCGCGGAGGATACCTTGCAGGCCGCCATTACCGAAATGGGGAAGGACTTCGTAATCAACGCCGGAGACGGCGCGTTCTACGGCCCCAAGCTGGACTTTCATCTGTCCGACAGCCTGGGCCGCACCTGGCAGTGCGGCACCATTCAGCTGGATATGCAGATGCCGGAACGCTTTGAGCTGGAGTATGTGGGCGAGGACGGCGAGAAGCACCGTCCTATCATGATCCACCGCGCCCTGCTGGGTTCGATTGAGCGGTTTATCGGTGTGATTACCGAGCATTTTGCAGGCGCATTCCCCGCTTGGCTGCATCCTGTACAGGTGAAGATGCTTCCCGTTACGGACCGCGCTGTTGACTATGCCCGCAGCATCGCCGCCAAGCTGGACGCGCAGGGCTTCCGGGTGGAGGTTGACGCCCGGAACGAAAAGATCAACAAGAAAATCCGGGAGGCGCAGCTGGAAAAAATCCCCTATATGCTGGTTGTGGGCGACCGGGATATGGAGGCGGACACCGTTTCCGTCCGGCACCGCGCCGGGGGCGACCTGGGCGCGATGAGCCTGGATGCCTTTGCCGGAATGCTGCGTACCGAGGTTGATTCCAAGGAAATAAAATAACGCATATTGCACAAAGAGAACCCTCCGGAGATGTATGTCTTCGGAGGGTTCCCGCTTATTTTCTTCCTTTATGCTCTTTGGTTTCCTCCTCGGCCTTGTAGTTCGGACCGAATTCCAGATCCTCCTCCGGCTTCCGGCGGGCGGCAACCGTCTTCTCGTCCACCTTGTTGACCATATTGCTGCGTCCGTTGAGGCGGCCGCCGTCATGCACGATCAGGGAAATGGTGGTCACGTCTCCCTGAAGGCTGCCCGTCTTCTCCAGACACATATGCTCCCGGGCCACACAGTTGCCCTTGATGTTTCCGGCGATCTGAATGACATTCGCAGTGACCGGTCCCTCAATACTGCCGGTGGTTGTGACGATCACGGCACCGTTCAGGATGATCTCACCCTTGACATTGCCCTCCACCTGGATAACGCCCTCACCCTCCAGCTTGCCGGTCACGGTCAAACCGGACGCGATGACCGTACTGGTCAGCGGTGTGGGCAGGGTGGGGATCTCCTCCGCCGGCGGCGGCGTTTCCACAGGCGCCGCCTCTACTTCAATTTCCTTGGATCTCTTGAAAAAACCCATTTTTTCGTACTCCTCTCTGAACATTTTGATGGCTGAAAGATGTTGTAAATGGCAATATGCTGTAAACTGCGGCCCTCTGTGAGACAGCGGCGCAGGACAGTGCGTATCAGGGGACGTCTGTCAGGACGCCGCGGACAGCACAGGGTAAAACGCCTCGTAGGCCTCCCGGCGGGACTGCCAGCTGCGGCCCCCCACCACACGGGACACCTCGTCCGTATGCGCCGTGCTGGGCGGTCCGGACAGAAAGCGGCTCATTCCTGTGATATGCCAGAAGTACCCGGCGCTCTCCCACGCGAATTCCTCAGCAATATAGTCCGCGCCGGTAGTGGAATCGTTTTGCGGGTCATAGACGATGCGGGCGTAGCGGGAGACGTCCAGCCCCAGCTCCTCCGCCTTTTCCAGAGCGCTGTAATAGGACTCCGCCACCTCGCTGTTATAATAGCAGGTAGGGTTCAGGTAGGGGATTCCGGCCAGCTCCGGCACGCTTTTTTTCATCATCCAGACCGCAAAGGCCATTTGTCCGTATTCAAAGGTGAGGTGCAGGTAACCGGCCCCTCTGGTACCGCAGGTATAGCCGTGGCGGTTGAAGTAGTCCTCATTGCCCAGCTCGGTGAGCCAGCGGCCCGCGCCGGTCTCCACCGCCGCCTGCGCCAAAAACTGGCTGATTTCCTCCGGCGTGCGGATCTCGTACTCCCGCAGGACCCGGTTCAGCTCCTCCAGGGAGTCGCCGTCGTAGACCCACTGCATCTCCTCGCCCTTTTCGCTGTCCAGATAGGTCATCCGGTCCAGCTGCTCCGCCGTGACCAGCAGTTCGGGGGGCGCGTCCTCCGACACGGCTGAGGCGGAAATTTCCTTCTCATCCTCCGTCTCGGGCGTCTCGCGGCCCCAGAGCAGGACAGCGGCAATCAGAACGATAAACACAGGGAATATCGATAAAAAAGGCTTGAAATTTTCAGGGATCACCGATCTCGATTTTTTCGTATGCTCTTTCATCTTCCATCCGCCTCGTTTCCACAGGTACTGCAATTATGCGCCGGGAAATTTTGGGCTGCCGCATGGCCGCCGGGGGGATTTTATTCTGATTCCGCCGTCTGTCCGCTGCTGTTTATTTTATCGGCCGGATCAGAACAAAGTTTAGGGATTCTTGAGAAAACCGGTTCAGGTTTTCCTTTTCAAACGGGATTTCAGCGTTTTTTCTTCTTATCCATTGTAGCGATGCGGGAAAAGGGGACATTCTTACCTGCCGACATCAGGGCCCAGTCCTCATCGCTTTCCGGGTAGTAGACCGGCATGGAGGCCGCCGCGGCGCTGAAGTCGCGGACGGCGAACTCCACAGTATTAGCGTTCCGTCCGCCGCCGTGGGCGTCCAGAAGCTGGGAGTCGGCGATCTTTCCGTCTTTGACCCGTGCGACGCAGTAACAGCGGCAGGTGCGGGTAATGGCAATAAAGTGTTCGTCCGGCTTGCCCAGGGACACGCTCTGGGAACAGGAGACAAGTCCCCTCCGTTTTTTCAGCTGCCGGCCGAAGGCCTGGGCAACGAATTCCACCAGAGCGGTGGTTTCAATATACGTGGCGTCCTCCGGCACAGCGAGCAACACCCGGAGTTTGCCCCGTCCTACTGCCTTCCGCAATTCCTGACTGTAGTGGTCCGGGTCCTCCCAGAGACAGTGGAATTTAGGCACATAGGGAATTTTCTGGTCCCGCTTCAGAAGGAAGGGGATGCCTTTTTCCACTTCACGTCTCCGGTCCCAGATCTGGAGGGCCTCCATGCCTACCCATATAAAAATATCCGCCCGCTCCAGTGCGCTGCCTGTCTCCCCCATGATCTCTTCTCTCCTTGCATAGCTTGGTAATGAAGGTATTATAACACAAGCCGGGGGGTCTGCCAAGAGTGTTCCGACATATTTTCGGTAATGACGGTATATTTTTCGCTCCCTGCCAAAAATTGGAAGCTAAAAAATAAAGAGAAACCGCCCGGTGTCCGGATTTTTGGACAATTGTTCTGGCATGATAGAAGCATCGAACTGCATGCGGCGATAAGGCCCGCTTCGCAAGAAGCGGGCCTCATGCCGTGCGGGCCGGTTATTCAACGGTTACGGACTTGGCAAGATTCCGGGGCTTGTCGATGTCGCAGCCACGCATCAGCGCCACATAATACGCGAACAATTGCAGCGGCGCGACGCCCAGCGACGGCATCAGCATCGGGTGGGTGTCCGGAATAGCAATGACGCCGTTGGCGGTTTTCTCCATTTCCTCCTTACGGCTCTCCGCAGTCAGGGCCAGCACGTCGCCGCCCCGGGCCTTGACCTCGACAATGTTGCTCATCGCTTTGTCAAAGAGTTTTCCGTAGGTCCCCAGCGCGACCACCAGCGTGCCCTCTTCAATCAGACTGATTGTGCCGTGCTTCAGCTCACCGGAGGCGTATGCCTCCGAGTGGATGTAGGAGATCTCCTTCAGCTTCAGGGAACCCTCCAGACCCAGCGCATAGTCGATGTTGCGCCCGATAAAGAAAACGCTGTCGTGATTGAAATACCGGCTGGCAAAATACTGGATATCCTCTTTTTGATGCAGAACTGTCTCCATTTTTTCCGGCAGCAGCAGCATTTCATCCAGGATGGTTTTCCGCTCCGCGGCGTTCAGCGTGCCCAGCGCTTTGGACAGATACAGCCCCAGCAGGTCCAATACCGCCAGCTGCGTGGTATATGCCTTTGTGGTAGCCACTGCAATCTCCGGACCGGCCCAGGTGTACAGCACGTCGCCGCTCTCCCGGGCAATGGAGGAGCCGACCACGTTCACAATGGACAGGATTTTCGCGCCCAGACGTTTGGCTTCCCGCAAAGCGGCCATTGTGTCCAGGGTCTCGCCGGACTGGCTGATCACCACCACCAGCGTCCGTTCATCCACCACCGGTTCCATATACCGGAACTCCGATGCCAGCGCCACCTCTACCGGAATCCGCAGAATCCGCTCCAGGTTATATTTCCCCACCATGCCCACATGGTAGGAGGAGCCGCAGGCCACGATATATAATTTATGCAGGCTGCGGATGTACTCGTCCGTCAGGGACAGGTCCTCCAAACAGACCTCGCCGTCCCGGATGCGGGGGAATATGGCGCGGCGCAGGGCTTCGGGCTGTTCCATGATCTCCTTGAACATAAAATGCTCATATCCGCCTTTTTCCGCCGCGCCGATCTCCCAATCCACATAGGAGACCGGTTTTTCTACCGGCTGCATAAGATAGTTATAGCACTGCACGCCGTCTCGTGTCAGCACCGCTGTGTCGCCGTCGTCCAGGTAGGCCACCCGCCGGGTATGCCGCAGAATCGCGGTGACGTCGCTGGCCAGGAAGTTGCAGCCGTCGCCGAACCCGAGAATCAGCGGGCTGTCTTTCCGCACCGCTATCAGCTGGTCCGGCGCGTCGGCGCACAGAATGCCCAGCGCATACGCGCCCTCAATACGGTGGAGGCAGCGTGCAACGGCGTCCAGCAGGCTGTTTTTCCCGTCCTCATAGAAATACTCCAGCAGCTGCGCCACCACTTCCGTGTCCGTCTCCGACGCAAAAGTGACGCCCTGTTCCTGCAAAAAGGTTTTCAGCCCGGCGTAATTTTCGATGATTCCGTTATGTACCACCGCGATTTTCCCGCTGCGGCTGACCTGCGGGTGGGAGTTGACGTCCGAGGGTGCGCCGTGGGTAGCCCAGCGGGTGTGTCCCACGCCCACGCAGCCCTTCACCGTACTGCCGCCGTCAAGCATATCGCTGAGCACCTGCAAACGGCCTTTCGCCTTGTGGACGGACAGCTGCCCGTTGGCGCACACGGCGATTCCGGCGGAATCGTAGCCCCGGTACTCCAGGCGTCCCAGGCCCTCCAGCAGAACCGGCGCCGCTTCCTCCCGGCCCACATAACCGACAATACCGCACATAGATCAAAAATCCTCCTGTATCATGATATGGCAAGAGGCTCGCAGAAATTTGCCGCTTGATTCTCCGGTCACAGTCCCTTTGTCCCGCGGTCGCCCGCGGTTTTGTTGGCTGTGTACGCACCCGGAGTGTACGGAGGGGCATCCGCCGAACCCTCGATCCTCCCCTCACCTCGTCGTCCCGCCGTGGCGGGCGCTGGCGCTTCTGACAGGTCCTTTCTGCCTGTAGGTCCTCCTTTCCTTCTGCGATACTCCCTAGTATATACGGTTTCACAGCAAAAGGGAAGGGGGAAACGCAAAGTTTTTCCGGCAAGAAAAAGAAAAAAAGCACGGCTGTGTCTGGTGATAATTCACAATTTCCGCCGCTTGTTTCATTTTAAGCCCCTGAGGTTCTGTCCGGACAGTCCCTCATGCTTCAACAGCCAGATTTTTTTATCAATGCCTCCGGCGTAGCCGGTGAGACTGCCGCCACAGCCCACAACCCGGTGGCAGGGAATGATAATGGAAATCGGGTTGTGTCCCACCGCGCCGCCTGCCGCCCGGGCGGACGTGTTCCCGATTTGTTCCGCAATCTCGCCGTAGGTCATCGCCTGGCCATAGGGAATTTTACATAGAATTTCCCAGACTTTTTTCTGAAACCCGCTGCCCTCCGGTGCAAGGGGCAGTTCGTCCGGCGACGGACGCTCCCCGGCAAAATAGCGGTCCAGCCAGGCGCGGGTTTGTCCGAAAACCGGCAAAGCCTCTTCCGGTACGCTCTCCGCGAAAACCGTACCGCCAAAATATTTCTGTCCCTCCAGCCACAGGCCAGCCAGTGTTTCCCCGCCGCTGCACAGAGAGAGTTTCCCCACGGGCGAAGCATATTCCGCCGAATAGTACATTACGAAAACCTCCTTGTCTATATATATAATGGTATTCTACCAAAAAACTCCCGGCTTGTCTCCCTGTTTTTTCACAGAATTTCCAAGAAACGACCGAAACCGCAAAATTTGAACAATTTACTGCATATGGTTATTTACTTTTTGGCTTCAACGTGTTAAAGTAAGAGAACTGCGGCGGCAGCCGCATGAAAACATATGAGGAGAAACGTTATGCCACAGATTACATTTTATAAGCACGATCCCATTCCCCTGGAGATGCACAAGGTACGGATTGTTCAAAAGCTGAACCTCCTGCCCACGGACGAACGGCTCCAGAAGATCAAGGATGCCGGTTACAATACCTTCCAGCTCCACAACCACGATATCTTTCTGGATATGCTCACCGACTCCGGCGTCAACGCCATGAGCGACGACATGGAGGCCGCCATGCACCGCGCCGACGACGCCTATGCCGGCAGCGAGAGCTATTTCCGGATGGAAAAAACCTTGCAGGAAATTTTTGGCATTCCCTACTGCATGCCCGCTCATCAGGGCCGCGCCTGCGAGAATATTCTGGCCACCCGTTTTGTCAAGCCCGGCAACTGCGTCATCATGAACTACCATTTCACTACCGCCAAAGCCCATATCACCCGTGTTGGCGGACACGTTGAGGAACTGGTGAAGGACGAGGGCCTGGTCAGCAAAAGCGATCTGCCCTTCAAAGGAAATATCGATCTGGACAAACTGGAGGCCTGCATCAAAAAAGAAACTCCGGAAAATGTGCCCTTTGTCCGTCTGGAGGCCGGTACGAACCTCATCGGCGGCCAGCCTATCTCCTATGAGAACATGAAGGCCGCTACCAATATCTGCAAAAAATACGGTATTCTTACCGTCTTGGACGCCTCCCTGCTTCAGGACAACCTGTACTTCATCAAAACCCGCGAGGAGGGTATGGCGGACAAAAGCGTGCGGGAAATCACCCGCATGGTGGCCGATCTCTTCGATATCATCTACTTCTCTGCCCGGAAATTCGGTTTTGCCCGGGGCGGCGTCCTGCTGGTCCGCGACCGCGATCTGTATTACTCCATGGAGGATTTGATCCCCATGTTCGAGGGCTTCCTCACCTACGGCGGTATGTCCGTGCGCGAAATTGAAGCGATGACAGTCGGCTTTGTGGAGAGCATGGATATGAACATTATCTCCCAGGGACCCCAGTTTGTCGGCTACTGCGTGGACTGTCTGGACAAATACGGCATCCCCGTCATTACCCCGGGCAGCGGTCTGGGCGCGCATCTGGACGCCGCGGAATTCGTCGGGCATATCCCCCAGGAACAGTATCCAGCGGGTGCGCTGGTGTGCGCACTGTATATTTGCAGCGGCGTGCGCGGCATGGAGCGCGGCACCCTTTCCGAGGAGCGCAACGCCGACGGCAGTGAGCGTATGGCGTCAATGGAGCTGGTACGGCTTGCTTTCCCGCGGCGCGTGTTCACGCTGTCCCAGACCGAGTATGTCATTGACCGCGTCAAGTGGCTCTATGACCACCGCGAACTCGTCGGCGGACTGCGGTTCGTCCACGAGCCCAAGACCCTCCGCTTCTTCACCGGCGTGCTGGAGCCGGTCAGCGACTGGCCCGATAAGCTTGCGGAAGCATACAAAGCGGACTTTGGTCCGGAACAATAACCAGACTGCCGGGGATCTCCATGGTTGGAAATCCCCGGCATCTTTTTTTAGAAAAAGCATCAATTTGCTTCCATAATCGTGATCTGATCGGCGGTGTAATCCGTTTCGTTGAGCACGATATCGGTGATTTTTGCCACATCCTCCGTCTGTAAGCCGTCCTCCGCGGCGGACACCACAATGCTGACGCTGTTTTCGCCCATAAAGGCTACGCAGTCCGCGTACCCCTTTGCGATAATCAGATTTTCGATCTGTCCCTCCAGCATCGTATACCCGGCCAGTGTCTGAATGGCGCGGTTCGCGTCGTCCAGCACGCCCTGCTCCGCGTTCTCCTGCCCGGCGGCCTCACGCAGCAGGCTCAGCGCGTTGTCCCGGGACTGCTGGCGGCTCAGCCGGGCCGTGTCGAAGTAGCTGCTGACGGACGCCGCCGCCGCGTTTGGGTCCTCCGCCGTCACAGCCGGGACCGTCGGCACGCCGCCTACCAGTGTTGCATCGCCCAGCACCTTTGTGCTGCCGCCCTCCTCCTGCTGCTGCGCGGGCTCCACCGTTTCGTTCACCGGTTTGCTCCCGATGTCCCCGGCGTACCGCCAGTTCAGATACACCGCCGCGCATACAAACAGCAGCACGGTCGCCACAACTG
>CAMWSZ010000088.1 GCA_947177005.1 uncultured Clostridia bacterium
CCAGCACGCCGTGCGCTACGCCAAGGAAAATGGCTTCGACACCGTGTTGCTGGATACCGCCGGACGGCTCCATATTGACGAACAGCTCATGAACGAGCTGAAAAACATCAAGGAAAAAGCCCGCCCCCATGAGATCATGCTGGTGGTGGACGCTATGACCGGTCAGGATGCCGTCAGCGCCGCCACCGCGTTCGACAACGCGCTGAGCATCGACGGCGTGCTCCTGACCAAGCTGGACGGCGACGCCAGAGGCGGCGCGGCCCTCTCCATTCGCGCCGCTACCGGAAAACCTATCAAGTTTATCGGCACCGGCGAAAAGCTGGACATGATCGAGCTGTTCCACCCCGAACGTATGGCCTCCCGTATCCTGGGCATGGGCGACATGCTCTCCCTCATCGAACGGGCGGAACAGAGCTTTGACGAGAAAAAAGCCGCCGAGCTGGAACGCAAACTCCGCAAAAACCGCTTTACCCTCTCCGATTATATGGAGCAGATGAACCAGCTCCGGAAACTGGGCGACCTCAATCAGATCGCCGCCATGATGCCCGGCGAAATGGGCCGCCAGCTCTCTAACACCCATTTGGACGACCACCTGCTGGTGCAGCAGGAGGCCATTATCCTGTCCATGACCCCCAAGGAGCGCGAAACCCCCGGCCTGCTGGACGCCAGCCGGAAACGCCGTATCGCTGCGGGCTGCGGTATGCAGGTGTCGGACGTCAACCGCCTGCTCAAGCAGTATGAATTGATGCTCCAGCTCACAAGATCCCTCTCAAAAGGCCGTACCCCCCTGGGCCTGGGCCGTATGCCCAACGTGAACAAAGTGGGCGGGCTGAGCAAAATGCATGGCTTTGGCCGTAAAAAACGGCTCAAATAATCCGATTCGTTATAAATGCTTCCCCGCATTTATCATACTCTGTAACATTTTTTTATCATCTTTCATCTGGAGGAAATTATTATGGTTAAAATCAGACTGCGCCGTATGGGCGCAAAAAAAGCGCCCTTCTATCGCGTGGTGGTCGCTGACAGCCGCTACCCCCGCGACGGCCGCTTTATTGAGGAACTCGGTACCTACAATCCCTGCGTTTCCCCCGCGGAGATCAAGATCGACGCCGAGCGGGCAAAAGAGTGGATCAAAACCGGCGCACAGCCTACCGATACCGTCCGCGCTCTGCTGAAAAAGGCTGACGTGCTGTAATGGAAGGGCACAGCATGAAAGACTTGCTGCTCTATATCGCCAGAAATCTTGTCGATAATCCCGACGCCGTCTCCGTGACGGAGGTGCCCGGAGAACAGGACCTGACATTAGAGCTGCGCGTTGCTCCCGACGACATGGGTAAAGTCATAGGCCGTCAGGGGCGGATTGCTAAGGAAATCCGTACGCTGATCCGTTCCTGCGCACAGCGCTCCGGACAGAAGGTTTCCGTCGATATCGTAGATTAACGAAGAGCCAGAGGCCGTTTCAGGCTTCTGGTTCTTTCTTTGCCCCGCCCTTGACTTTTCCTGCCGTACTGCGATATACTGTAGCCCTCCGATGTATTTTCATTCCATAACAGGAGGTTTTTTCATGAATATCTATCTCACGATCCTGTGCATCACCGCCTTTACCGGCGTGGGCGGTCTGGCAGTAGGGGGAGCGCTGGCCGCCGCCGTCCACACCCCCTCCGGCCGGGCGGTCAGCCTGCTGCTGCGCTTCACCTCCGGCGTCATGCTCAGCGTCGTATGCTTCGACCTCGTCGCCGACGCCTTGGAAAACGGCGGCGTCATAACCCTGCTGTGCTGGCTTCTCGTTGGATACCTGTGTACGTACCTGCTGAACTGCTGGATCGACAGGCAGGCGCATCACAGCCACAGCGGCCATGAGTACGGACATCACGGGCATTCCGTCCCCCCCAGCGGCGAAATGCACCATACCCTCCACACCGCCGGACTGGTTTTGGCCGCGGCGGTGGCCCTGCACAACATGCCCGTCGGAATGGCTATCGGCGCAACCTTCGCCGGTACCGTGGAACATATGGGACATGGCGGCGTCCTGGCCGCCTTGATTATCGGCCTGCACAATATCCCGGAGGGTATGTCCATTGCCGCACCGCTGCTGACCGGCGGTTCCAAACCCGCCGCAGCAATTGCGGTCGCCGCCGCCAGCGGCGTGCCAACCATTGCCGGCGCACTTCTGGGCTACTCCGCCGGTACGATGAACGCCGCCCTGCTGGGCATCTCCCTCAGCTTTGCCGCCGGAGCGATGCTGTACGTCATCTTCGGGGAGCTGCTCCCGGAGGCCGAACACCTCTGGCAGCACAAATTATCCGGCAGTGCGGTCATGCTGGGGATGCTGCTGGGAATGCTTTTGATTTTTACACACGGACATTAATTATGAGGATTGTCCGCGTAGCAAAAACTGGTGACAGATCGCTGAAACAGCGGTATAATATCTGTATCTATCCCAAATGGAGATTGAGGAGGAAGGTAATGGATAAAGAGATCAACATCATTTCGAACCGGCGGCAGGTCCCAACGGAGCATGAGCTTTCGCAGGTTGTCCTGCCACGCAACATTCATCTGGTGCCCCTGGACGTGATCGACGGCTTCGACGTGCGCCCGGGCTTCTACGAGATCAACGGCGCCACCGCTATTCCGGGCGGCGTCAACTTCACCGTCTATTCCCACGGCGCCGACAGCATCGAGCTGCTGCTTTTCAAACGGCACAGTGAGGAACCCTTTGCGATTCTGCCGTTCCCCAAGCATTACCGTATTGGAAATGTCTATTCCATGATCGTGTTCCGTCTGGACATTGAGGAGTTTGAGTACGCCTACCGCGTGGACGGCCCCTATGAACCAAAAAAGGGCCTGCTCTTCGACCGCACCAAATACCTGCTGGACCCCTACGCAAAGGCTGTGGCCGGACAGAGCCGCTGGGGCGATTCATCACCGCGCGGACAGCACTACAGAGCCCGCGTCGTCAAGGACGATTTCGACTGGGGAACTATGGGCCGTCCGCTGATTCCAATGGAGGATTTAATTATCTATGAGCTGCATGTCCGGGGCTTTACCAAAGACGCCTCTTCCAATGTAAAATTCCCCGGCACCTTTTCCGGCCTGATGCAGAAGCTGCCCTATATTAAAAGCCTGGGCGTGAACGCCGTGGAGCTGATGCCCATTTTCGAGTTTGACGAGATGCTGGACTACCGCGTCTACAACGGCCGGGAGCTGTGCAACTACTGGGGATATAATACCGTCGGATTTTTCTGTCCGAACACCAGCTACACCGCCGGGACCGAGTACAACCGCGAGGGCAATGAGCTGAAAAAACTAATCTGGGCGATGCACCGGGAGGGGATCGAGGTCTACCTGGACGTTGTGTTCAACCACACCGCCGAGGGAAATGAAAAAGGCCCGTTTTTCTCCTTCAAGGGCTTTGACAACAATATTTACTACCTCTTAACCCCGGACGGCGGTTACTACAATTTCAGCGGCTGCGGCAATACCCTCAACTGCAACCACCCGATTGTACACCAGATGATCCTCGACTGCCTGCGCTACTGGGTCACAACATACCGTGTGGACGGCTTCCGTTTTGATCTGGCGTCCATTCTGGGCCGCAACGAGGACGGTTCGCCTATGGACAGTCCCCCGCTGCTTCAGGCTATGGCCTTTGATCCGATCCTGGGGGATGTAAAGCTGATTGCGGAGGCTTGGGACGCGGGCGGTCTGTATCAGGTCGGGTCGTTCCCCGCCTGGAACCGCTGGGCGGAGTGGAACGGCCGCTACCGGGACGATATCCGCCGGTATCTGAAGGGCGACGAGGGAATGGCAATGGCCGCCGCCCAGAGAATCGCCGGTTCCATAGACATCTACCAGCCCGAACACCGGGAAAATGCGTCCATAAACTTCATCACCTGTCACGACGGCTTTACCCTCTGGGACCTTTTCTCCTACAACTGCAAGCATAATGAGGAGAACGGCTGGGACAATACCGACGGTTCCGACGACAACAGCAGCTGGAACTGCGGCGCGGAGGGCGAGACCGACGACCCGCGCATCAACGCCCTGCGCCGCCGCATGGTGCGCAACGCCTTTACGCTGCTCATGTGCAGCCGCGGCATCCCCATGTTCCTGGCGGGGGACGAGTTTTCCAATACCCAGTTCGGAAACAATAACGCATACTGTCAGGACAACATTATTTCCTGGCTGGACTGGAACCTGCTGGAAAAAAACAAGGATATTTTTGATTTCTTCCAGTATATGATCCGTTTCCGGAAGGAACACAGGATTCTGCGGGCTAATGTCAGCAACGGCGCGTGCGGCCTGCCGGACGTGAGCTTCCACGGCGTGGAGCCCTGGCGGGAGCAGTTCGAAAACCATGACCGGTATGTGGGCGTCCTCTTTGCCGGCTGGGAACGCAGTACCGGCCCGCAGGTCATCTACGTGGCCTCCAATGCCTACTGGGAAGAGCTGCGGGTCAATCTGCCGGAGCTGCCCGCCTCCATGTGCTGGGAACTGATTACCGATACATTTGAGGAAACCCTGCTGCCGGAACGGAAGATGTCCGGAAGTGTCTTTACAATCCGGCCCAGAAGCGTAATGGTTTTTGTCGGACGGTAAAAAAACGGTACTCTCTGCGGTGTACAGAGAGTACCGTTTTTATGGCTTTGCTTCACGGCAGACAGGCAGGCGGACAAAAAAGGTATTGGTCCCGTTTTCGCTCTCCGCCCAGATTTTTCCCCGGTGGGCCGTGACAATGCTCTCCGCAATCGCCAGTCCCAGACCATAGCTGCCGTTCCGGCTTCTGGCCTCGTCGGCCCGGTAGAAGCGCTTGAAAATATTCTGTAAATCGGTTTTGCTGAGGGGGTCTCCCGGGTCCGACACCGACAGGACGCATGATTTCCCGCCGGTCCGCTCCAGCCGGACCGTGACCGTCCCCGGCGGGACCGCGTATTTCTGCGCGTTGTCCAGAAGGATCTCCGCGACCTGCCGCAGATGATCCGGACTGCCCTGTATCTGTATTCCCTCTGCAAGCTCTCCCGACAGCTCCAGCCCCCGCTCAAAAAAGACCGGTTCAAAGGGCAGCAGGGCGTCCGACACCAGGCGGCTGAAATCCAGCTGCTCCATTCCGGCAAGACCGTTGTCCACACGGGCCAGATCCAGCAGGTTCTCCACTAATCCCCGCATCTGCCGGGCCATAATAAGGATATTTTCCCGTGCCCGCACGGTGTCGCCTGTATCCTGCATCAGCTCAGCATTGGTCAGGATGACTGTCAGGGGTGTTTTCAGCTCGTGGGAGGCGTCCGCCACGAACTGCCGCTGCTGCTGCCAGGCCCTGTCCACCGGTTTCACCGCCCAGCGGGCCAGCAGAAGGCTGATGACCAGAAACGCTGCAAACGCAAGACAGCCTGTCAGAATGCAGTTCTGGACAAGGCCCTCCAATGTGCTGACCTCGCTGGAGATATCTACAAACACGAATTTCCGGCCGCCCGGGGCGGGGGCGAGACGGAAACGCAGCTGGTAGGCGGGCAGGACGCCGGAGATCTCGCCGGTATCCAGCGCCGCCGTCAGGATCTCCGGCAGGGCCTCCACATCCGCCGCCTGCTGATAGGAGCCGCTGCCGGTGACGAGTGTCCCGCCCCAGCGGTCCGTCTGCACGATGAAATAGGGCAGGTTATAGCTGCCCGGCGGTTTGGGACCCTCCATTGCCAGCGCGTTCAGCTGATTGACGCTCTTTGCCTCCAGATTTTCCCTCGTAAAACGCAGGACCGTACCGAAAATCACGCAGAGCATCACGGTCACAAGCGCCATATTGATACAGACAAATTTTACCCGCAGACGCCGGATCATAGTTCCTCCGCCTCCAGATGATACCCCAGCCGCCGCACGGCCTCAATCCGTACATTCGAGCCGATACTCCGCAGTTTTTTCCGCAAAAAGCCGACGTATACCTCCACATGGTTTTCCACCGCGTTGGAATCATAGCCCCAGACCCGCGCCAGCAGGGCCTCTTTGGAAAGATTGCGCTCCGGGGTCTGCATCAGCAGGCGCATCACATCAAATTCCCGTGCGGACAGCCGGACCCGCTGTTCCCCGCAGGTGAGCATACCGGAATCCAGCTCCAGCTGTGTATTCCCGAAGCTCAGGGCGTTGACCTGCTCCCCCTGACGCCGCAGCAGCGCGTTGACACAGGCCAGCAGTTCCCGGGTGTCAAAGGGCTTTGTGAGGTAGTAATCCGCCCCGGCGTTCAAGCCCTCCACCCGGTCCAGAACGCCGGACTTTGCCGTGAGCATCAAAACCGGCGTGCCGCAGTGCCGGGCGCGGAGCTGCCGGGCGAGCTGAAGGCCGTTCATGCCGGGCATCATGACGTCTAAAATCAGCAGATCATAAATATCCAGCTCTGCATACGCCGCGCCGGTCTCGCCGTCGTACACCGCCTCCGCCTCAAAGCCCTTTGCTTCCAGCAGCGTTTTCAGGGAATCAGCCAGGAGCTTTTCGTCCTCGATAATCAGTATTTTCATAGCTGCCCACCTCAATCGTCTGTTTTTCTGTAAGGATTTACGTAGTCCGGCGGACAGAGATGCCTTTCGCTCCAGACCATCATCTCGTTCAGAATGGGGGCAAAGCTCCAGCCCAATTCCGCCTGTACGCTGGCCATTGGGACGCAGCGGACCATTGTTTCCGGCGACTGAAATTTGTTCATACGCCTCTCTCCTTTCGCCGCTTTGGGTCTATTATAGTCCGTTCCGGGAAAAATTGCAATGCGGGACCGCGAAATCGTATTAGTGCAAAGGGGCCGCTGGCAGGAGGAAAGCGGGATTGAGAAGCTTGAGGAACTGAGAACGTTGATCCAGAGTTTGACCATTAAAACCCGCATCGTATATGAAAAAAGCAGGTCCCTGTAAACCGGGGACCTGCAATTTTATGTCATTCAAGCCGTTTTCCGGCCAAATACCGACCGCAGCACAAACAATACCGCGATCATCAGCGCCGCGCCGAGGGCAAGACAGACGATAGCATTCTGCACGAACCCGGCGATGATAAAGCTGACAAAACTCACTCCCGCCACCGTAAGGGCATACGGAAGCTGGGTGGAAACATGAGTCACATGGTCGCACTGGGCGCCCGCGGAGGCCATAATGGTGGTGTCGCTGATCGGGGAGCAGTGGTCGCCGCACACCGCACCGGCCAGACAGGCGGAGATCCCAATGGTGAGGAGTGTACTGCTGGGGTCGAAAATCGCCACGACAATGGGGATCAGAATACCGAACGTGCCCCAGCTTGTCCCGGAAGCGAACGCCAAAAAGCAGGCCACGACAAAGATCACAGCCGGAAGCATACTGTACAGGCGCTCGGATGCACCATACATAACGTTGTACACGAATACATCCGCACCCAGCATATTGGTCATGGTTTTCAGGCTGACCGCCAGCGTCAGAATGGTGATAGGCGGCACCATAGCGAAGAAGCCCTTGGGAACGCATTCCATTGCCTGCCGGAAGGTCAGGACCCGTCTGGCGACCAGATAGATTACGGCAATCACCAGCGCCACCAGGCCGCCCCAAGGCAGGGCCACATAGGCGTCGGTATCGGAGAAAGCGGCGATGAAATCACCGGCGTTGCTGTCCCAGAAGCCGCCGACATAGATCATGCCCAAAATGCAGAAGATGATTAAAACCACGACGGGAATCACCAGATCGGCAACGATTCCTTTCGGGTTGCCCTTTTCGGTTTCACCAGAATCAATGCCGCTCACGTCACCGGTTTTTCTGGCTTTCTCCTCGAATTTACGCATCGGGCCGTAATCGAAGTTCATCACGGCCAGGCCAATGACAAACACAAAGGTCAGCAGGGAATAGAAATTGTAGGGAATCGCACGGATAAACAGCTGAATGCCGCTGATACCGGTATCCAGGTCCGCGGCCACGCCGGAGACCGCCGCCGCCCAGGAACTGATAGGGGCAATCATACAGATTGGGGCGGCGGTAGCGTCGATCAGGTACGCGAGCTTTGGCCGGGAGACTTTGTTCCGGTCCGTAATGGGCAGCATCACGGAACCGACAGTCAGACAGTTGAAATAGTCGTCAACAAAAATCAGCACGCCCAGGATAAACGTGGCGAGCATGGCCCCCACACGGCTTTTGATATTTTTTTCGGCCCAGCGTCCGAAAGCGGCGGAGCCGCCGGAGGCGTTGATAAGGGCGACGATCACGCCCAGCAGCACCAGGAACAGGAAAATACCGGCACTGTCGGCGATAGCGGCGATCATACCGTCATTAATAATGGTGTCCAGGGTGGCGACCGGCGCGAAATTGCACTGGAACAGCGCGCCCACCAGAATACCGATAAACAGAGACGAGTACGCTTCTTTGGTAATCAAGGCCAGCACGATAGCGACGGCCGGGGGCACCAGGGCCCAGAAGGTGCCGTACATGCTGGACGCAGGCACTTCACCTTCGGCGGCAAAAGCGGCGAGGGTGAGGGACAGGCACGTGACAGCAGCAAACGCACCTGTCAGGACCCGCCGGGATCTTAGGGAACTCATTACACTACCTCCTAAAAATAAAAAAATCCAGTCATGACGCAATCATGACTGGACGCAAAAATCCCGGCCTGTCATGACAGCTCTCCGCGGAAGCACCGCGACAGTCCGCCGGATATTGTCCGGCGGCCCAGCGCAGCCCGTCCCGGACAGAACCGGCAGCGCTTCGGCGGCAGTCCCTTTCATTTCCCACCGCGTCCGGCGGAGAGACAGAGAAATTACTAATGGCGGCCGCGCCTCTATCATAACCATATAGCCCTCTCCCATACGGGAAACGGCAAGCCTATTATACCCTCCCCGGCGCATTTGTCAAGGGAAAATTACGGATTTTGTAGAAAAAACCAATTTGACGGTTTACAGGCCCTGCAAATCATAGATTATTCACACTTAACGGCGTCAATGGCCGCCAGCACGGACCGCTTCACGTCCTCCAGACTGCCGTTTAACGTTGCACCGGCGGCCATTGCGTGACCGCCGCCGCCCAGCCGGGTACAGGCGTCAGTAGCGTTGACCCGGCCGTTAGCGCCGGTCCGGAGACTGACTTTCCATTCATCCGGCGCCAGCTCCCGCAGGACCACGCCGCAGTCCACGCCCTCGATCATGCCCGCCAGGGACGACAGATCCTCCGCGTCGTCCTCCGCGGCCTCCAGACGCTGCATCATTTCCCGGGACACGCTCATCATAACGCCCCTGCCCTCATGAAAAAATTCCATACCGGCCAGCATACCGGCCTCCAGCGCCAGACTTTTTTTGCTTTTGACCCGGAAATGGCGGTGATTCACCGCGAAATAGT
>CAMWSZ010000089.1 GCA_947177005.1 uncultured Clostridia bacterium
GCTTTCAGCTTGGAGGTAACGCGGATGCCGTTTTTACAGCAGATGACGTTCATAGGCGTTTTACAGCCGGCGTTCATGCGAGCCTTGATACCCTCGGCAACCGGCTTAGCGATTTTGGGGATGACCAGAGGACCGACTGCCGTGGTGACCAGATCGGCTTCCGCAACGGCAGGAACAATTTGATCGCCAACAGACGACACGGCGCTGATATTTTCTATTTCCAGATTGTTGCAGACCTGGTCAAGAATATGGACCGTGTAGTGCTTCTGGGTATTAATGGCTTCCAAAATAGGTTCGGCAACGTCAGCAAAGGTGACGTGCCAGCCGCTGCGCTCCAAAAGCGCGCCGATGAATCCGCGCCCGATGTTGCCTGCTCCAAACATAACAGCCTGTTTCATAGTTTGCCTCCTAAAAATTTGTGGCGTTATTTTTTGGACCGGACCTGCGGCTTATGCGCTAAAACTTCACCGCATTCAGTATAGCACTTTTTTCCGGGCCTTGCAAGTGCCCACAGGCGTTTTTTATTATACAGCTTCCCCTGCAACAAAAATATTTTTCTTAAATTCTACTAAGGGGAGTTAACAAGAGCTTTCGACAAATTTTGCTGCACTATAATATACAGTTAATTTACCGTTCAAAAATACAAATTGTACTATCAGGAACACTGCCAAGAAAATTTCAGACTTGCATATCGAGGGAAACTGGTGCATAATGAGATCATTCAGTTTTTAGGAGGCCCAGCCATGAATAAAAAAAGACTGCGGCAGATGAGCGGAAGTTTGATGCGGCGGGTGTCTACTTTGCCGGCGTCCAGATTTTTGGGACCCTATCGGGAAATGCTGCGGGCACTGCTGGAGGAACAGAACTATTTACATAAATTTGTCCCTCTGTTCGACGGAACACGGCTTCAATGCAGCGCCGTTTTAGAGATCTGCCGGGAGGAATTGAACGCCCTCTCACCGGAACCGGAGGAAGGCTGGATACCGTTCGCCTACGACTTTGCACGGAAAAGCATGTTTCCGGAAAGCGAATTTGAGGCGCGACGGGAAAAACATGGTGCGGGCGCGACGTTCTTTCTCTCTCTGCTTCAAGTGCTTATGGACACCGAACGGGCCAAAATGCCCGCTGATCCCATGTGGCAGTTGGAGCTGCTGGAGGAGGACGATCTGCTGGACAGTCCTCAACGGGACAGCTACCGTCTGTTCCTGCGCAGCTACCGGAGAGAATACATCTATGAGATGATGCGTCTGGGCCTGGAGGCTACCCCCTTCCGTACACTGGAGCATATCGCGGGCGTGCATTTTGTGGCTCTCAGCGTGGCCCGGGATTTGAAGCGGGCGGGCGTGGCTGTAGATCTGGCGCTGGTGTCGGGGAGCGCGGCTGGCCACGATATCGGTAAATTCGGCTGCCGTCCCGGGGAACGGGTGCCCTATCTCCACTACTATTACACCGGCCAGTGGTTCCAGAGAAGGCATATGTACGATCTGGGTTATGTGGCTGCCAATCACTCGGTGTGGGATCTGGAGCTGGATTACCTGTCCGTGGAATCGCTGCTGCTAATTTATGCCGATTTCCGTGTAAAACAGGAGCGCGGCGCGAACGGCAGGGAAATTACAAAAATATCAACGCTCAAAGAGGCGTTTGGCGTGATTCTCAGCAAACTGGACGATGTGACGGAGGAAAAACGAACGCGGTATACCTTTGTTTACGCAAAATTAAGGGATTTTGAGCGGTATATGGAGAGTCTTGGGGTGGATACCTCCCTTTCCGGCAGGTATAAAGGTCCCGAAAAAAGAAAAGATATTGCACTCATGGATATGCCGGAGGCGGTGGAGGCGCTGCGGCTCCAGGGCGTGGAGCACAATATCGCCCTGATGAACCGGCTGACCGGTCAGAGAAGCTTTGCCGGTCTGCTGGAGACCGCGAGAGGCGAAACCGATTGGAGACGGCTGCGGGCGTATCTGGGCGTGTTCGAGTCCTATTCCGTTTATCTGAGCATCCCGCAGAAGGTGCAGACACTGGCTTTCCTCTATGAGCTGCTGATGCACCGTGAGGGCGATATCCGGCGGCAGGCTGCCGCATTAATGGGCGAGATCATTGCCAGATTTCATGCCGGTTACGCGAAAGAAAGACCCGCTGGCGCACCCGTGGACAGCAGGGCCATTACGGATCTGGACCAGTGGCGGCTGTATCTGGACAAGATTATTTATCCCAATCGAAAGCTGCTTCAGCAGCATAGGCGGTGGATCAGTTTTACCCTGAAAATGGTGGTCAATTCCCTGCTGGAGAAGTGCGAGCCGGACCGAAGAGGACTGTTTTTAAAGGCGTTTTTGCGGTACTACCGCCGACCGGAGCGTCTGGAGGATGAAACAGCCTTCCAGCTGCTGGAGACCGCCACCGCCCTGCCCGCCGGGTGTCTGGAGGACCGGCAGAGATATGATCTGCTGGAATTTGCGCAGTCGCTGGCTACCCGGGAAAATGTAACGGTGCGGGTGGCGGCAGTGCTGCTAATGGACTATATCCGGCCAAGCCTGTCCACACAGGACATTATTTTACATGCCCTGCGGGCCGTGAAATGCAGCGACAGCAAGTCACTGTCCCTGCTGCGGCAGGCAGCCGTGGAAAATATGACGGATTGGGACGCACCGCTGGAGCTGAACGAGGATACCGTTTCCGAAATTTTTCTGGACAATCTGAAAACTGCTACCCCTTGGATCATTAAAGAAGTCAATATCAGACTGCTGACCGGCTTCGCCCTGCGCGGCAGCGGCCGCCTGCTGCATATTGCCACGCATCTGACCAATCTCGTCAAGGTCAGCGACCAAGTGACCGTCCGCCACGCCGCCGGCAACGCGCTGCTTGCTATTGCACCCAGACTCACCGCGGAGGAACGCAATGAGGTCGCGGTCGAGCTGGGACGGGGGCTGGAAATCGGACAGCAGGAGTTTTCAAAATATATTCCCGGCTATCTGGGACGCTTTGCCCTGTGGCTGCCGCCGGTGCTGCTGGAGGAAATGCTGGGAGACTTGGAGGAAGGGTCCCTCCGTTCCTCCAACGGACGGGTTGCGGCGCTGGCACTGGATACCGTGGGCGTCATTTATGAGGAGTACGATACCTACCGGGTCAGATTCCCGGAGGACGACGGCGTGTACCGCCGCCGCCGTGAACGGCTCCTGGGGATGCTTCTGAAGGGGCTGGCGGGATACCGCGCAGAGGTCCGGCAGGAGGCCCTCTTTGTGCTGGGAAGTCATGTGTTCGGGTCCCATATCCTGGGCCTCCATGAGAAACGGCGGGCGGTCCTGCTTACCCTGAAAAAGATACTGGCGCTTATCGGAGAGATCCCCGGGGATGATCTGACCTTCTATTACCGCGCCGCCATGCTGGGAAGGCTGTACCGTTTTCTGACGGAACAGGAAATCCTGCATGAGGGGGATAAGGGGTTCCATTTTGAGGAACCGCGGCCCATTGCCTTTTTCCCGGGGACCTTTGACCCGTTTACGCTGTCCCACAAGGGGATCGTACAGGCGATTCGGGATCTGGGCTTTGAGGTCATGCTGGCTATCGACGAATTCTCCTGGTCCAAAAAGACACAGCCACACAGAATCCGGCGCAGGATCGTCAGCATGTCCATTGCCGATGAGTTCCATGTGCATATTTTTCCGGAAAACTTCCCCGTGAATATCGCAAGTCCCGAGACGCTGAACGCTTTGCGGCAGGCGTTCCCGAACCGGAAAGTGGCAATTGTGGTAGGCAGCGACGTGGTAGACCACGCTTCCTCCTACCCAAAACCGCCCTCTCCCGGTTCAATTCATGAATTTGACCACATCATTTTCCGGCGTGTCACCGGAAACGATGAGGAGGACAATCACGATTACGGCGTGATTACCGGAAAGACCGTAGAACTGAAGCTGCCGCCCCATTTGGAATCCATTAGCTCTACCCTGATCCGTGAGGCCATTGACCAGGGACGCGATATCTCCAATCTAATTGACAGTGCGGCGCAGGAGTTTATCTATCTCCACGGACTCTATCTCCGGGAACCGCAGGATAAACCCCTGCTCCAAGTGGAGGATCTGAGATTTTACCGCTATTTGGAGTTGGAAGAAGCGGCGGAAATGGTGGGGGAGCTAGCCCAAAGAAACGTTTGGTCCGGCGCGGACGCCCTTTACCGCGAACTGCGGCGGCTGGGTGACCAAATGGTGCTGCTACGCCACGGAGAGGACGGTACTGCCATGGGCTTCGCCGGGTTCCGGTGCCTTGACTCACATCAGCTGTTCTCCAGACTGGGCAGCGCGGAACTGTCCGCCCTCATCCGGCAGCATACCGGAGGAAGAGTTCTTGTAATCAGCGGCATCTTTGTCCCGAAAGGCCCGGCGCAGCTTGACCTGTGCCAGCTGCTGCTCACCGAGGTGCTGGCGCTGGCTCTGCGGGAGGAATATACCTACGCACTGTTTTGTCCGGCGGAGGACACAATTCCAACATATGTAAAAGAAATTTTGACTTTGCAGGGCTTCACGACGGTCCCGGTGGGCGGCGAGAGCAGGGAACTCATGGCTGTGGACATGCGCAGGCCCATTGTGCTGACCAGAAATGTCGAGACGGCCATAAAGGCACCGTTTTCGGGAAATCCGAGGGTGCTTGCCGCGGTGGCCAACGCCCACCGGCGTGTTCAGCGGGCCTTGACGGAGATGTATCCCGGATGTCTGGTGCTGTCGATGTCCGCAGGGGTGATCTACCAGCGGCTGCTGCGGAAAATTGCCGCCTGCAACGGCGTACCCATTGAACCAGCGGTGCCGAGAGTGCTGGGGGACTGCATCTGCGTGCCGTTCGGCAAGATCCTGCGGGGGATCGCCGTGCCGAATACAGTGACGAAAACCCTTCATACCGATAAGGTCTATGAGCCGGACATGAGCCGGTACTCCATTGAGGCGTACCCCTTCTATCCCTCGCTGGCCGATCAGGTGCGTACCATTCATGCCTTTGAACGGCCTGTGATTCTGGTGGACGATATGCTCCACGACGGCAAACGCATCCGCAGAATTGCGCCGCTGCTTGCCGAAACAAAAACCCCCGTGCGGCAGGTGCTGGTGGGATATCTGACGGGTGTGGGCAAGGACACAATGGAGCAGCTTGGCTTTCCGGTTGACAGTGTGTACTATCTGCCCAATCTGCGGATGCGGTTTGTAGAGTCCACGCTGTACCCCTTTATCGGCGGGGATACTGTGCGGCGGCCGGAGGCCATGACCGGCGGACTCCAGCCTGCTGTGAACCGTATTTTCCCCTATGCCGCACCCGATTTTACCGAGGACTGCGTGGACGGTTCCACATATCATCTGTCGCTGTGCTGTCTGGAAAACGCCCGGGATATTCTGCTGACGCTGGAGACCGAATACCGGGCCCTGTACGCAAGAAATCTGACCCTCAACAGGCTGGGAGAGGCGGTCATTCTCCCGCTGTGCCCGGATAAGGGGAGCTGCATGGGGTATGATCTGAGCCGCGCCGCTTCCACGTATCTGGATAATGACATCGAAATGCTCAAACGGCTCCAGGCGCATATTAAAATCGTGATAGGTGGATCGTAATGAAATATTATCAGTTTGAAAACCATGTGTTTGTCTCCGAAACCGCCCTTCCCTATCCGGAAGTGCCGGAACTGCCGGAATCGGAAGAAATCATTTACCTGTTTCGACGGCCGCCGCTGGCCGGACGGGAAATGTTTGCGGTCTCCGGCGAAGATCTGCTGACCGCGGGGGAGAGCGTGGAGACGCTGGCCTGTTCGGAACGCAATAATACGGAAATTTCCGGCAGCCTGCGGAAAGCGGTGCGTGAACAGAGAGTGCGTGCGGTCAACGGGGAGCATCCGCGCTGGAAAGAGCTGCTGGCCGCCCCAAAACTGCCGGAAAAATGCCGTGTACACCTGCTGGCGCTGGGCGATGTGGGCAGTACGCTGGCGCTGGGCCTGCGTTTGCTGGGACGGGACGTTATCAGCGAAATCGGAATCTGTGACCTGCGGCCTAATGTTGCGGACCGGTGGGAGTTTGAATTGAACCAGATCGATGTCCCGGACGGCGGCGGGTTCCCGGCGGTTGTGAAGATCAGTCCGGAGGAGCTGTTTGCGTGCGATGTGTTCCTGTTCTGCGCGTCCAGATTTGTACCGGATACCGCCGTCAAAAGCGGGGATGTGAGAATGGCGCAGTTTGAACTGAACCGGGAATTGATCGCAGGCTATGCGCGCCGGGCAAGAGACGAAAAATTTCAGGGGATGTTCTGCGTGGTCAGCGACCCGGTTGACCAGCTTTGCCGGGCCGTCCTGCTGGAGAGCAACCGGGATGAAAACGGAAAACTCGATTTTCAGGGGTTGTTCCCGCATCAGGTCAGAGGGTTCGGCCTGGGGGTGATGAACGCCAGAGCCAGATATTTCGCCGGAAAAAGCGATGACCCGCGGATGCGGGCGTTTCTGGAGGACGGCAGAACCTTTGGGCCACACGGCGAGGGCCTGGTGGTAGCAAATTCCATTAGTAGTTATGACGGCGGAATCTCCAGAGAGTTAACGGAACGGACCAAACATGCCAATCTCGAAATGCGGGAAATGGGATTCAAACCCTACGTGGCGCCCGCGTTGTCATCAGGGGCTTTGTCGCTGCTGCTGTGCCTGCGGGGGGAGTGGCACTGCTCGTCCGTGTTTCTGGACGGGATCTTTATGGGCGCGAGAAACCGGATCGCGGCAAACGGTCCTGATCTGGAACGCCTGCCCCTGCCGGACGCGCTGCTGGCAAGATTGCGGGAAACCGCAGAACAGCTGCGGAAAATCCCTGGTTGACCCGCCGTGATGCTTACGGTTATTTTACCGCGCAACGAGTATTCGCCGGAGCTGAAAACCAGCCTCCTGCCCCTGCTGCCCCCCAATACCCAATGGCGTGACCCGGCGGCGGACGGTCTGGAGGGCCTGCGGGGACGGAAGCTGCTATTTGCCGTGGCGCTGGATGAGGGCGGCTGCAACCTCGATTACTACCGGATGCTGTCCGCGCTGCGGAGGGACTCCGGTCTTCTGGAGGACTGCGTGGGCGCAGTGGCGGTGACGGGCGTGGGGGAAATGTATACAAAAGACGTCGCCAGAGACCTCGTTTTGTCAGCCAACCTGGCCGGATGCGCTTTCCTGGGACGCCCGCTGGTGGAGGCAACCGGTTCGCTGAGGAATTTTCAGGTGCAGGCCCAGCTCAGCGGAACCGATGAGGAGACCGCTTTCCGGCTGGCTCTGGCGGAGCTTGTGGAACGGCTCGTAAATTGGACGCCCCTGCCGCCGGTCAGACGCATCCTTGCGCTCCATGCCTCCGCCCGCGCTACCAGCAATACCTTGGCGTTATGGGAGCTGGTAAAAAAAGGCTTGCCGGAAGATGTCGAAATTCAGGAGATCTGCCTCCAAAACGGCACACTCGCCGATTGTATCGGATGCAGCTACAAAGCCTGCTTCTATTTTGGACAGCAGGGCGGCTGCTTCTACGGCGGGCCAATGGTGGATGAAGTCTTCCCCGCCATTCGGGACTGCGGCGCGCTGGTCATGCTCTGCGCAAACTACAACGACGCCCTCGCCGCAAATCTGACCGCCTTTGTCAACCGCCTCACCTCCCTGTTCCGGCAGTCCAGATTTTACGATAAAAGACTGTACGGACTGATTGTGTCCGGGTACTCCGGCGGGGATCTCATCGCAAGACAGTTGATTTCAGGACTCAATATGAATAAAAGCTTTTTTTTGCCCCCGAAATTCTGCCTGCTGGAAACTGCCAACGACAAGGGCAGTCTCGTGAAGCTGGAGGGCGTGGCGGAGAGAGGCGCGGCGTTTGGCAGAACGATGTTTTGAATAGAAAAATTCCGGAGAATTACCTGCTTATTGGTTCTCCGGAATTTTTAATTCGCTTTTTTGCGGCTCAAAACAAAAACAGGCCATCGCGGATGCTTTTCGGTTTTTTCGTCTGGTAAAACAGGTGCAGAGCCCCTGCTCTATGGATTGATACCGCCTTCCGTTTTTAATATAGTGATTGACGTAATAAAGGCAGTTTCCGCAGATTGGTTTATTCAAATTTATGCCTCCTTTCCGGTGGATATCCAGTTATACAACTCATTATAGGTGGATATCCTGATTAAGTCAAGAGATTTTCAAAAAATTTCTGGTATGTTAATATGACATCCAATTGACAACAGAAAGAAGGTAAATATATGCCTAATGCACCACATAGATATCCTTCATATGCACTCCGGATTCCCACAGAGGCAATGGACAAACTGAAATATATCGCAGACCGCCACGGCCGTTCCGCCAATAAAGAAATCGAAAGGCTGATTCTGCGGCATATTGCCGTCTGGGAGAAAAATCATGGTCCCATCCTTTTTGACGACGGTTTTGTGCCCAGATCCCGGTCCGGTAAATTATCTGAAAAAAACGAGAAAAATTGAAAAATTTCTCTTGACATCCGGGTTCGTTTGCGATACAATAACAAGGCTTGTGCAGAGGAAGTGAAAAATATCACAATTCTGCCAATTACTGCGATGATGCGGGAGATTGCGGCCCCCCCGGCCGGTAACTTCCGCGGAGTATGTCCGATAATCGGGCGGCTGAGATGAGCTTTTCGCGCGCGTAGATCGCCGCGTCATGAACTCTACCGGCCTCTTCCTGCGCCGGTTTTTTCTATGAACCGGAATGATACGCACGGATGCGCGGAAAGATTTATTCTCGCCGTACAGAGTAAGGAACAGACCTCAGTACACTACTTTGTACACATTTTATGGAGGAACTTGCAATGGCTAAAGAAATGATCCGCATTCGCCTGAAAGCCTATGATCATCAGGTGATCGACCAGTCCGCGGACAAAATCGTCCAGACCGCCAAGCGCACCGGCGCGTCTGTCTCCGGTCCTATCCCCCTGCCTACCAAAAAGGAGGTCGTGACCATTCTGCGCGCCGTCCATAAGTATAAGGACAGCCGCGAGCAGTTCGAGCGCCGTACACATAAGCGCCTTATTGATATCACCAATTCTACCCCCAAAACCGTGGAGGCCCTCATGAGCCTCGAACTCCCCGCCGGTGTGGAAATCGATATCAAGCTCTGACCTTCCCTGATACTGTTTGCTGTCCATGCCCGCCGGCTTGCGAGGCGGGCGGGTCATGCCGGCAGAGCAATGCGGCACGGTTCCCAACGCCCCCGTATCTATGCCGGCCAATAACCTTTATTTTCAAAGGAGAATCACTATGGAGAAAGCGATCATCGGCAAGAAGGTCGGCATGAGCCAGATCTTCGACACCGACGGCAAGGT
>CAMWSZ010000090.1 GCA_947177005.1 uncultured Clostridia bacterium
CATTGGATTAATGCAATGCACGATGAGTTCCGCCGCCGCAGCTGCCTGCTTCCTGATGCTCCTTGTGAGCAAGATGAACAGGACTTGTTCATCTTGTGGCTGACCGAAAAAAACGGACGGGAAAAGGACGGATAACAAAACGCAGAACCCTCCTGCAAATAAATGCAAGGGGAGGATTCGAACTATTTCGCCGCTTTGCTGCGGGTCTTCCATGACTGCAATTCAAAACGATAAGCGCTGGCATACATTCCAAGCGGCAGTACTGCGCCGTATAAGCCGCAGGATATGAAATTGTGAACTTCAATAATAACGGTCTGGAAGCCGGATTCCGTTGGAATTACTGCAACATCCAGGGCATACGCCGGATATTTTTGTCCGACAGCATCAATCATGGACATTACTGCAGATTTATTCGGGATCAGCCAAGGATCGCCGGAGTAACAGCGAATGTCCATCAGACGCTGCCGAAAGACAAATGCCCGCCACTCGGATTTAATTTGGATTTTCTCAGAAAACATAATCGGATCGGAGGTTATGGGGAGAGGAGTTGTCCTGTCATATATATCGGTGAAATTTGTTTTTACGCGCCCGGCTGATTTTATGAATAGTTTGTCTGCTCTCAGATAAGAAAAAATCAAAGGTGCCTTTTGAATGGAATCAGCAAAAACAATTTTTCTGCCAAGCCATTCCTGATGCGGCAGTATTTCATCAGGGATTCCAACAGGGAAGAGATGGGGAATGCCGTAAGCAAGAAGCATGACTTTTTCGACAAACTCAATGCTGCCGGTGGGAATGCAGTCAGTTAAAAATTCAGGGGAGAAAGCCGAAAGTTCCTCCAGAGATGTATGCCGGCATTCCTTTTTGTCATTTGGATGCAGCCAGTTGTATTATCAATGCGGGCAAGTACGCATGAAGTATCCTCGGATGGAACACGAATTTGTGGCTGAATAACCTGTAGAGGTTCAAACTGAAGCAAAAAGATCTGAGACATAGAAATACATCCTTTCATTTTGAGAGATATTAGTTTATATGCCGCCGAAAATAAAAATATCGATAAAACCCAACTGTTAAGGAAAGAGAATGTCTTGCTGCGGCAGGACATTCTTTTCTTGTTGGAACAGATTGTCTGCTGATATGTCCAAACAAAAAAACGTATCATTTTCTGTATTACAAAGAAAGAGGGTGATAACGTATGTTTCATCCAGAACATTTTCCTCCCGAAACGTGGTCCCGGCATAAGCAGGAGGGGTACAAACTGCGCAAATTTTTGCCTCTTGCCCCACAGCGGATCGCCGAAATGGATGCGGAAGTATTTCTCAGAGAAGGACGCGGCTTTTTCATGACCAGTCCCGGCATCAACGTCAACGATGAAAGCTGTGTGCTTGCCAAAATATTCGCTCCGGACGGACGGGCCGTTTGTCTGCGGCTGGACAGGGATTATTTTGAGATATATGTCAGAGATGCAAACGGAAGTGATTCTGCAGCTGTCTGGCAGTTTGGATATACTTTCCGTGATTACCGGCAGGATGAATTATGGAGCAATATGGTGACGCTCCTTTGCCGGCATCAGACACTCACAGTTGATTGGTAAAAGGGAACCCCAGGCGCAGCCGTCGATAGGACCTTTGTGCCTGGGGTTCCTCTTATATTCTTTTTTAGAGGGAACAATCCTGGTGACCGGATTTATACCGTTCCAGGAGCCGCGTCTGGCAGCGCTGCGGGGCTTTCTGTTCTTTCTTGGGACATTTTTCGCAAGCACTATAAATATATAAATACAAATCAGGAGACCGAAATCCCGGCCTCCTGAATCTGTCTGATTCGGCTGTTCTGTATACTCAGCTATGGAACAGCACCTTTCCGAAAAAGTTGTTGAAGGGAATTGCGCCGATCAATCTGCTGTCGTAAGAATTATTCCGGTTGTCACCCATGCAAAAAAGATGTCCTTCCGGAACGATATAGGTATTGCCGTCAGTGTTCATAGGTTCGGCGATGTATTCGGGATCAAGCTTTTCACCATTCCGATATACATATCCATCCTTCATTTCAAGTACGTCGCCGGGCAGTCCAATGACGCGCTTAACATAAATGACTTCTTTTTCGACGGCGTTGAGGTACATGGCCTTCAAGTCGTTTGTGAGGGGTTCGACAAGCTCTGCGTTCGGAAAGAAAACGACGATATCATCGTAATTCAGTTTATCCGCCGGAGAGTTGAAATGGAAGAGCTTCGAGCCGGCTTCCAGCGTCGGATACATAGACGGTGATGGTACCACAGCCATTCCAAAGTTTCCGAAAAACAGTACAAAAGCAGCGAGAAAAGCAAGTATGCACGCGAAGATATCTAACAGCTTATATGTTTTTTGAGAAATAACCGGTTTCGGATTCATTTCTTCGGTCATGGCAGCTGGAGTTTTCATCATATAATTCACCTCTTTGATTCAGATTCCACAGTCTTGTCCAGTTTTGTGCTGATTATATTATATGCATAATGCTTTTATGAAAACAAGGGAATATTGTAAACAAATTATGAACTTACGATGATAAAAGAAAAAATCTTCCTTATAATTTGTTATTTGTTATCTAAAAAGCATATTATAAATTTTGTGTATCTCCTTTATATTTCATTTGTTTTTGGCATATATCGAGTCAATCAAATCCCAAAAACTAATCAGAAAAAGGAGATGCAGATTATGCAGAACAACACAAAACGAGGTGGAACAATGTCATTTGCATTAAACATCCAGCCCCAAACCACCGGATTCAACTTTGCTCCAGCTACCGAAGAAAACGGCCCTCTAGCCAAGTATGAAATTGGCGAAACCGTACGCAAAGTGGTTCGTGTGATGAATTGCCGCTATACAGATGGACAGGGGTTTTATATCTATTATGTAGAAGAAAACGACCGTTGGTTTTGTATCAAAGGTTCTTTTCCATATAATCTCATCCTGAACTCTTACTATGAAATTACGGGAACGATAACGCTGGATAAGAAACGGGGAACAAGATTGGTTACTGTTTCATCCTGCTGTTCCACACTGCCGGCCACTGAATGCGGTATAATCACTGTACTCAAGACACTGCATGGACTGGATACACAGGCGTACAAACTCTACAATTGTGTTGGGCCTGATGTTCTGAATTTGATAGTTAAGGACCCGGCCGCTGTAGCCTCAATGGTTCCCGGCGTAGGAATCAAAAGAGTGCTTGGATGGCAGCAGGAACTGCTGTCCCGAGGCGCGGACGACAAAGAACTGCGGAAGCTGTATGAGCTGGGACTGAATCAGAACCAGGCGGCAAAGCTGATAGCGGCGCATGGACTGAAAATCTGTGAAGAAGTCCGGCAAAATCCCTACCGTCTCATTGGCGAAGTACGCGGGTACAGTTTTACAAAATGTGATAAATATGCTTTGGAAGCGGGCCGTTCTGTATGTGATCCGCTTTGTCTGACAGAGGGACTTCTTTACACGATGCGTTCCATTGAAATGAAGGGACACTGTACCTATCCAAAAGAAGAGTTCATGGAGGCAGCCCACCGTATTCTTGATGCTGCGCTGACATTGCGCACCGCAAAGCAGCTTCTTTTCGGGCAAAAGCCGGGAAGCGTGGTTGAACGGACAGTGGGGCAATAAAACCTATGCGATTTCTATTGACGCGCTTATTGCGGATATCGAAGAATGGGAATCTGAAAATCAGGGAAGCAGAAAAAATTACCGCTATATTCTGGAGCGTATTGATGACAGGCTGATGGAAAACGCAATGGAGGCGCTGCGCACACGCAGCAAACTGATTTGTGAAACAGTAAGGGGAAAAGAATATGTCACTCCCGGCAAATTCTATGAAGCGGAAAGGGCGATCGCCGGCACCCTGCGGGACATCAGGCAGAATGAATGTTTTTTGTTTCCGGATCTGGATTTGACAATACAGGATGTTCTGAAAAAGGAGGGCATTGTTCTCGAAGCAAAGCAAATGGAGGCTGGCCGGCGCATCTGGCAGGCAGAGGGAGGAGCGTTTATTCTGAGTGGTTCTGCCGGCTGCGGCAAAACCTTTACTTTAAATATTATCATGAAAGTTCTTGAGCGGCTGTATCAAAAACGGGGAAAAATCTTTAACCCCTGCGTGCTTGCTCCAACCGGCAAAGCCGCAAAGGTTGCCCATACTGTTACAAAATTACCCGCTTATACCATTCATATGGCTTTGGGGCTTGTGTCTTCTGAAGACGACAGCGCTATTCAGGCTCCCAGCAAAAATATCAACAACAACTGTATTGTGGTCGATGAGTTTTCTATGGTGGACGAATACATTGGCGCTACACTGCTGCTTGGTGTTCCTAAGACATCCAAAGTCATTTTTCTGGGTGATCCGCAGCAGCTTCCCAGCATTCGCCCCGGCCGCCTTTTGAAGGATCTGATCAGCAGCAACACGATTCCGGTGATTACCTTGGATGTTGTTAAGCGTCAGGATGCGAAGAGCGGAATCCTGCACAATGCCAACCGCATTATTCAGGGGCAGGATATTGACACATTTGCTCCTAATCAAAACGGAACAAAAGGAAACGCCTATGTTATTGCAGATGAAGATCCTGCAAGTGTTCAATCCAGAATTATCAGCATGGCAGATCAATATGGCTTGAAAGCCTTTCAGGACGGCGATGTCCAGATCCTGTGTTCTCTTAAGGCTGGACCTACAGGTGTAGAGACCCTGAATTATTGCATCCAGCAAAAGCTCAATCCCGAATCGGGCAGCAATGAGATTGTCGTAGGACGCATCAAGCTGAAAGATGCAGATGGAAGAGAAACAGAAGCTCCTAAAGTCTTTCGTATTGGGGATTGCGTGATTAATATTCGCAACAACTATGACCAGCCATGGTGTATCAAAACAAAACATAATACGTTCATGGAAACGCTGGGTACCCGGGGAGTAATAAATGGAGATACCGGAGTGGTTGATGCGATCTCTGTCTATAAAGACGGGAGCGGCATGACGCACAGGATCGTTTATGTAAAGTACGAAGACCACTATGTTTCCTATGACAACGAATACGAAGACCTGATGCTCGCGTACGCCCTGACAATTCATAAGAGCCAGGGCAGCCAGTGGCCCAATGTCATTTGCCCTATGGTACAGGACAGCTTTATCTTAAATCGGAAAATTCTGTATACCATGTACACCCGTGCGCAGGAATCCTGTATGCTGCTGGGTTCTCCGTATATTATCAGAAAAACGATTCAGAACAACCGGGAGGATCTTCGTCTGACACTTTTGGAAGAAAGACTTCTCGGAAGACTATCATAAAAACCGGCAAAAAAGTACGCAGGGCAGGGGTGGTTTTTCCGCTCCTGTCCTTTGTCCAAAAGAGGAGGAATCATCAATGAAAAATCTGATATGCGTTTTATTGAGCTGTGTTATTGTAATTGCTTTTGCGGCAGCGTCCCTGTCCGCAGAGATGAAGACCCCCGGCGGAGATCCGGCAGTTCCTGTGTATGCAGAAGGATATACATGTGGAGATTTTGATGAGCTGAGGATGAGAAAGATCTATCAGCTGTCCAGTGTTTATGATATAGACAGCATTCCCGTCGAAGATTTTGAGAATAATGGGCAGATGTACCATTTTATAGGATTGGAGCAGGTCAGTGGAGAAGGATTGGAGCCCTATATAAGGGACGGAAGTAAAAACCCGGCGCTTTATGCAGCCGTTTTTTGCAGGGAAAATTCTTGAAAAAATCTAAAAGGATATGAGCGGCGCTTTTCAAGTTCGGAAAAATGACTGAAAATTGCCGAAGTAATTATTCGATAATATAAGCAAAAATCGCGTATTATCTTTTGTCAAAATCAATTGATGGAGGATATAGTGCATGAAATTACTGATTGGTGGATCTCCCTGTACATACTGGAGCATCGCACAAACGAAAAACCGGGAAACAAAACCGGAGGGATTGGGATGGGAATTATTCAAAAACTACCTGATTGCTTTGGAAAAATTCAAACCCGATTTCTTTTTATATGAAAACAATAAAAGTATGAACTGTTCCATCCGGGAGCAGATTACGAAGGAGCTTGGCGCAGAACCGATTCTGATAAATTCTGCTTTGGTAAGCGCTCAAACCCGCCAAAGGCTTTACTGGACAAATATCCCTGGTGTAGAACAGCCAGAAGATCGAGGAATATTGCTGCGGGATATCTTAGAGAAACCGTCTGTCGGGGACGGAGGTGCGTTCAAAACATCCGGAAAGTCTCTGACTTTGCGGGAGATGGAGTACATGGTTCGTGAAACCAGCAAGGGACGGAATCACTTTGACTTTGATTACCATCATGACGGCACAAAGAAGAAAAGCGCCTGCGTGACGGCAAACACCCACTGCGGCGTGCCTTACAATGTGTTGGCTGAACCAGTGAATGTAAAGACTGGCAGTGATACATCTGTACAGGCTGCCGGGCCAATAAGAGTCTGCAACATTGACGGCGGAAAGCAGGGCAATCGAATCTACACTACAGATGCCAAAAGCTGTGCCGTCAAAGCGCAGGGCGGGGGACTGGGCGGACATGGACAGGGACTTTACGCAATCCCAACCGATGAAAAGACCTGCCCGGTTTATGAAGTTCTCAACGGACAGATCACTGTCAGAGGCAAACAATACCCCATAAAACTGTCAGACGGATTTTATATTATCCGGAAATTGACCGTATTGGAATGCAAACGTCTCCAGACTGTACCAGATGATTATATATTTCCTGTAAGCAACACGCAGGCATATAAAATGTTGGGGAATGGATGGACCTGTGATGTTATTTCACATATCCTCTCATATTGTCCAGGCATTACGAAAGAAACCCTGTCTGTGCTTTCTATGTATGATGGCATGTCCTGCGGAAGAATTGCTTTGAACAAACTTGGCGCACATATAACTCGTTATTATGCTACAGAAATTGATAAGTATGCTATTCAAGCCTCGCAGACAAACTTTCCGGATATCATCCATATGGGAGATGCTTTTCAAGTTCGGAGAAATGACTGGAAATTGCTGGAGTAATCATTCGATATTATAGACGTATACTGCATATTATCCTTTATCAAAAACACTTGAGAAAGGATATATTGTATGAGATTACTGCTTGGGGGATCTCCATGTACATACTGGAGCATTGCGCAGACTAAAAATCGGGAAATAAAACCAGAGGGGCTGGGATGGGAGTTATTCAAAAACTACCTGATTGCCTTGGAAAAATTCAAACCTGATTTCTTTTTATATGAAAACAATAAAAGCATGAACTGTTCCATCCGGGAGCAGATTACGAAGGAGCTTGGCGTAGAACCAATCCTGATAAATTCTGCTTTGGTAAGTGCGCAGAACCGTCAGAGGCTTTATTGGACTAACATCCCCGGCGTGGAACAGCCGATGGATAAAGGGATTGTATTGCGTGATATTTTGGACAGCGGACTGCCGCTGCGTGAAAAGAGTTATACCCTAAAAGCGAATTATGGAAAAGCTGGCGCTGTCAACGCCATGGACAGCGGACATTTTCCTGCGGTGATGGCGGCTGAACCGGTCAATGTTACTGTCAGCGGAAAGGCGCAGTGTCTTCGGGCTTCATATTATAAGGATGGTATTCGCAACATGGTAGGAAACTCTATAGATCGAAAGACCTGCGTGGCGGAACCGGTTCGCATTGAAATGATTGAAAACGATACTCAGGATAGTGTGGAGACGGCAGCCGGGCGGCATACAACCCCGATTCGGGTAGGAACCATGCCAAATACAAACGGATCGCTCAATAACAGCCAGAGCAAACGGGTATATGATATTGATGGCAAAAGCGTTCCGCTTCAGGCCCGTCCCAACGGCGGAGGGGCTGACGGAGCGGCGACAGGGTTATATGCTATGCCGGCGTTAATTGATGATTATAGTTTTTTTCCCGGAGAAACCACAGGAACAGGCGATGTTGAATTTATTGGCGGTTTTGCTAAGAAAGATGGGACAAAATGGTTAGAGGACGGAAAGGCATTCAGCAGAAACTTTAACCAAGGCAAACGACTGCATGGTATCAATGGTAAATCTGTGACTGTGACAGCACAGGGGGCAGGATTAGCTGGTCATGCAGGGTTGTACGCCGTTCCGCTTAATTGTGGAAGTTCGGATTGCAGAGATAAATTTTATTCTGTTTATGAAGTCAGGGATGGACAGCTCACCATCAAAGATAGGCAATATCCTATAAAATTAAATGACGGGTTTTACATCATTCGCAAGCTGACGGTATGTGAATGCAAACGTCTTCAGACTGTGCCGGAAGACTTCGTTTTTCCTGTAAGCAATACACAGGCATATAAGATGCTCGGCAACGGCTGGACCTGCGATGTCATCTCACATATTCTCTCTTATTGCCCTAATATTGCTTCAGAACCCTTGACGGTGCTTTCTATGTATGATGGTATGTCCTGCGGGAGAATTGCCTTGAATAAACTTGGCGCACATATTGCCGCATATTATGCTGCTGAAATTGACAAATATGCCGTCAAAACTTCTCAGACAAATTTCCCTGATATCATCCATTTGGGAGATGCTTTTCAGGTCAGGAAAGAAAACTGGAAATTACCGGCTAATGCCTTAAAAAAGGAGAATTTTATATGAATTATAAAAATGTTAAAAAAGAAATTTGAAATATATTTCGATATTATAAGATATAAGAGCATACTATAATTTTATATAAATTTCTGGTGTGGCTCAGTTGGAAGAGTATTTGATTCGTATTCTGAGATCGGATACAGCAAGACAACAGACTGGTGCATTACTGTTTGGAAACGAGGCTGCGGAGACATCTGGGATGAAAAGGATGCTCAAAAGGAGCAGCAGCACGATGATTTTTTAAGAAATGTCCCGGATTCCTTCTTCGTAAGGGGGTCCGGGACTTGTTTTTCGAAAAACTAGAACTATTTTTTATATTTTAATCTGAGCGTGCATATAAAATTTCAGCACCCCCAACAGGTTAATGGTAAAGGAGTTTATACATTGGACAAACAAACAAAAGGCATCATTTTGAAAGAAATCCGGCATCTTATCAGTTCTGCGGCGTTTAAGATGCACTCAGCGGTTTGCTCGAAAATATCAAGCAAGTCATGTATCCGGACTTGTCCCAACCGTATCCTGTTTTCAAGTTCGACGGCGGAATTTGCTTCTTGTCTGAACTTGTTCCAGGCGAAAAACTTTCAGCGGCTATCCTGATTACAGACAAAGAAGACCATTACTTGTCTGCAGAGACATTGAACCGGATTATGGACTGCTATGGC
>CAMWSZ010000091.1 GCA_947177005.1 uncultured Clostridia bacterium
CTGCCGCTGCTTTCCAGACAAATGCCTCCGGGTACGCCTCCTTCAGCCACTTCAGAATTTTAGCTTGGTACCAGCTTTCCTTGCGGTTTGTTGCGTTCTCCATGATATCAATCCTCCAGGTCAAAATCTGGACACGCCTCAGCATCCGCCGTCAATGTCAGCCCACCATGCAAAGTACACTCGCCCACCATGCTGTCACCATACCGGCAGAAATCTGCACATTGACCACAGGTGTATTCATCGAAGTCATCTAAAAAATCCCTACCAGTCACTGTGCTCCCTCCCCGCTGTTGATCGGCAGAGCCTCCTCGAGCTCCGGCTCCCCGGTACCGATGTCCTCGCCGAAGCCTCCAGCTGTGGCCTGTGACGGCTCCGAGAACCGCAGATCGTTTTCCTTCTCGCCCTCCATGAACCGGCTGGCCATCATGTCCGCCGTCTGAAGGGCAAGGACCGCCGGATACATTTCGATGCTCTTACCCACAGCAGCGTCGTTCTCGTAGTCCCCATTAAAGCCCATGTGATGCCATATGGCATACATTTCTTGGCTGGTGAGGGTGGTGTACTGCTTGATGATCATGGCGCTCTTGGCACCATGGCCCAGCGGCATCCTGTCGTCGATGGTGTAAAAGGGAACCTTCTCCCACTTGCCGGTCCTTTCGTTTTTCTGGTTCCGGGTACCGGTACCGTAAAAATGCGTCTTGCAGATGTCGTGGAGCAAGGCCATGATCGTTACACTGTCGTCCGGGATGGTGTCCACAATCTTGCAGGCGGTGTGGTACTCCCAGTGGTTCTCGATGCCGTTCCACTGGAGCAGCCCCCGCAGAGCATCCAGAACATTGAGGCTGTGCTGAAGCAGTCCGCCGGGCGCAGCGAGGTGGTACTTGGTGCTGGCGGGTGCGCGGTAGAAGTCGCTGCCCCGAATGTACTCCAGCAGCTTGTCCATACCGGGACGCTGGACCTTGTTCAGCTCCGCTTCAAAGCGGATGATTTTCTTTTCGATGTTCATGATTTTCTTTAATCCTCTCTTTCCCGGTCGTCAAATCGACACGGATATCTTCCGGGCGGCATCCGCTCTCCGCCGCCAACAGTTCTTTTGTCGCCTGC
Organism: uncultured Clostridia bacterium; assembly: GCA_947177005.1. Classification (GTDB taxonomy): domain Bacteria; phylum Bacillota; class Clostridia; order Oscillospirales; family Oscillospiraceae; genus Pelethomonas. Next base: position 1,105 of record CAMWSZ010000091.1, read on the forward strand.
ATTTCCCCTTCGAACGTCCCTCGAACGGTGTATCCTCCGAGGAACTTGCCGTCCGCAGCGTAGAAGTTTACCCATTGTTCCACTGTGTTGCCCTCCTTTACTTTGCCAGCTTCATCAACTGTTCCATAGGACAGCCGTCGCAGTGCTTTTCCCGCAATTGCTCCTGCGATTCGCACCGGTTCGGCCAGACGCAATAATTATCACAGAACTTCTCCGCCGCTTCTGTTACCAGCCGGTCCAGGCACTCACCGTGCATCACCGGCCCCGCTGTAACAGAGCGGCCACAAATTTTACAGTTAGCCATTGTGTTCCTCCTTAACGACAGGTGGAAATCTGCCGTCCCACCCGCTATAATCACTGTTGATCCAGCCACCTGACTTCCCGCTCTCCGAAGGGAGCCAGAACTTTTTCAGGATGTCGTTGTATATCCATCCGCTGTTCAGACGGTGGCAGTGCCGAGCCCAGTAGGGGTTATAGGCTTCTTGACGCAGACGCTCATACCGTTCCCACACCAGCTTCTTGAATTCCCCCATGTCCAGCCGGTCGATCAGCGCGGCCCGGTACCGCTCCACCAGTCCGCCGGGGGCGTTTTCTTCCCGAAGGATGACGGAAATCCGATGATTCAACTGAGCATTTCCAATAAGGTCCTGTGGATCAGTCGGAAAGGCAAACGTCTCTATGTACGTATCCGCATACCAGTCTGCATCCTCCAGCACCTGGGCAATCAGGGCTTGGTATTCCTTTCCGCAGCGGCGCATGAGCTCTGGCAGGGACATAGCTTCCCGGTTCTTTTTCAGTCTTTCAAAGTCACTGCGGAATATTTCTAACTTTTCAGCTTTTGTTTTGCCTCTCATATCCACCTCTATTTCTATTTTTGGTAATAATATTAATCTTTTGAAGTATTAATAATACTGAGGTTATTAAGAGTGTGTACTAGCGTGTGCAGCTGTGTGCAGGCAATTTATAGCCCTCCCTATAAAGAATCTAATTTTGAAACGGCATGAAAATGACTGCACACGGCTGCACACAAGCCCTTAGCCCCTCAATTTTACATTGCAAATCATCCATTTCGGGGTAGCCGTTCTGTCGCTTCCAGCAGGCCGTTTCCGCTTCATCTCAACATAGATCCCCATAGACTGTTTCCACGCTGGCATGCTCTCAGCCATCTGGCCGTTGCGGGTACACCAGTCCTGATATGCTCGATAAGCCTCCTCAGTGCGGACCTCGCTTCCCATCTCACTGACCAGCATTTCCTCCACGAACCGGCTGATCTTATCGCTGTCCCGCTGGTACTGCGCGGTTGCAGCCTGAACGGATGCAGGGGGAGTGAGGCCGGTCTCGCGCATCAGCCACAGACCGTCCAGACACCAGTTCAAAATGCCGCTCAGATTCTCCTCCTGAGCCAGTTTTTCCTTCAGGTCCTTGTCCCGCTCCGCCTCAGTAAAATGCCGCTCAAAGGGGATGACTTTCACCCGTCCGGAGTTGAACACGGTCACGTCCGTCACTTTTGGCAGGTGGTTTGTATTGACAAACAGCTTGAATTGAGGGACAAACTCAAAGCTGTTCTCGTTCAGGAATCTGGCCGTGACCGTATCTCCGCCGGTCAGCGTTTTCACCAGCGCAGCGGATAAAACCATCTGCTTTCCCGGTTCGGAGATATTCACTACCCGCGCTCCTGCCAGCCGTGCAATATCCTCGCTGGGACCGCCGCTGTTGACCGTCTGCTTCTGCGCAATCGTGTCGGGCTTGCTGGTTCTGCCGTAGTCGCCCAACATACGGATATACGTCTCCATGATGGTCCCCTTGCCGTTTCGCGCCGTGGGTCCGTAGAGGATGAAAAAGCATTCCTCCGAAATATCGCCCGTTACACCGTAGCCCATGGCTTTCTGAAGGAAAACCGTTTTGTCTGTTTCTTCCTGCATGGCGGCAGCTACCGTGCGCTCCCACAGCTCCGACCTTGCCCCAGGATCATACTTCGCTCCGGATATCATGGAAAGCATATCCGAGGGCGAATGAGGCCGGAATTCGCGGGTGCGCAGGTCCAACGTACCGTTGAGGCAGTTGAACAGAAGCGGATCGCTGTCGAAGGCGGAGATCTCCACCGGGTATACGCTGGCGGCGTCCTTCAAGATCGTCTCCCGATAACTGCGCCGCTGCCAATGCCCCACAAATTTCAGATATTCCTGCCGCTTCTGTTCGTCCTCCAGGGACAGGGCATAGATGGCGAGCTGATCGGCCAGACGCTTGCACAGCTCCATCACGCGCAGATCACCGATATCAGGATTCCACGCTTTTCCGTCATAAACAAACCATTTTTTACGCTCAGGCACATAGCGGGCCTCATTCTTGTACCAGTCGGCAAACAGATTTCCGTTGCCGATATCATGCCAGCCGTAGCGCCGGTTGCTTTCCGGATGTAAGTCGGCCAGGGACACGCTGCCCGGATCAAACCAGTCAGCGGCGGGGATATCTTCCGGCGTCAGGGCGCGTTTCAGATCCGCCGTCTCCGCTTTTCTGACAGCCTCCAAGATCCGTTTCGCGGCCTCTTTGCCCCGTTGTATGTATAGATCGCTGGGGTCCTTTGTTCCCAGGTCCTTGCAGCTCCACAGCTTAGCTTTCCCCTGGAAACCGCCTCTTTGCAGGCCGCGGAGGGTTTTCTCCACAAAGGTCTTCCCGCCTTGGTCTGGCTCCTGATGAATGTACAGGGTAAGTCCCTGAAGCATTTCCGTCTGTTCCGGCTTGAAATTGGACGCTCCTGGTACGCCAATAGCAGGAAAACCTAAATACCAAAGCGTCTGAGCGTCGCTTTCACCCTCCACCAGAATAGCCCAGCCAGTCCTGCGGATATCCGGCAGCCTCCAAAGCCCGTACAATGTGGTTTTCGCTCCCTTGTTCCAGCGAAACGCTTTGTCACCGTACCGTTTTCTGTAGGTAACCTGCTGGCCCGATTCGTCCAGATAGGGAATTTTAAGCCAGTCTGTTCCGTCCCAATAGTCCCGTTCCGTGGACAATTGGCAAACATTGGACAGCCATTCCGTAGGCAGATGTTTCTCCTTGCTGTACTGCTGTAAGGTGTAGGGCTTCGGCGGGACGTTGGGCTGAGCGTCCGGCCGTTTTGTGCCGGTTTTGGCTGCACCGTATTTCTCAAGAATTTCATTATACGCCCGTTTCGTATCATTGCCGTACCCGTGCAGCTTCGCCCAGAAGGTAACAAAGTTTCCGCCTTCCCCTTCCGTAAAGCACTTCCATTGCCCGGTCGTTAAATCGACTGAGAAGCTCCTGTTGCTCTCCTGATGAAAGGGACACAGCGAAATCAGCTGATTTTCACCCGTTGGCTTCCAGTCTTTCAATACGGCGGTATACTCCGCCCGATAGTCCACGAGCCGGTCGAGGTCTATCATATCTCTTGCTGCCATATCGTATCACCGCCAGTCCATTGTAAAATCATCATCCTGATGCTCCCCGTTGTGTATTTGTGGGCGGATGCCGTTCTATAGCGGCACCCGCCCGGCGTGGCTTAGAAGGGCAGAGGCGCGTCTCCGTCATCGTGCGGCGGAGCTTCCTCAAAGACAACACCGCCCATTGCGGCGGCCTCCTCAGCTGTAGGATAAACGTCCACAGTCTGTCCTTTTGGGGAGGCTGCGGCGGTACCGGTGTAATCGTCCAGTGTAATAGCCATGCTCTGGTACTGGGTCTTGAGTTCCTCCCGGATCAGCTTGGCTTTGTTGGCAGCAGCCTGACTCAAAAGGGCTTTCTTCTTGATGACAACCTTGCTGTAAGCAACACCGCTGCCGTTTTTGGCCTTCTCCAGTGTGAGGGATACGACTGCACCAATCTGCGGGATTCCGCTTGCTGTAAGCTTCGACAGCTGCTTGTTCACATCCCGGATCGATGTGGGCGGAACTGTCAGAAGGTAGATATTCGGATCGCCGTTCATCAGGATATAGAGACGGCGCATATTCTTACACGCTTTCCCTCTGGCCCGATTTCCCTGCTGGTCGGTAGCGGAGCCGTACTGGTTATACGGACATTTCTCGCAGTCAATGACCTCGCCGGTCTGGGAATTGAGTCCGGTCTTGCCGTCCATGCTGGAGCATACCGGAGCTTTCGTTCCGTCATCACCGCCGTAGGAGCTGGGCCAGAACGCGCTCAGCCGGTGCGTGAACACGATTACTCCCTCAATCTCCTTCATGGCATCGGTGTCGTCATCGTCCTCCCCCTGAACCTCATAGGCAATGCCGCCGCCGGAAGGAATTTTAATCTGACGGCAGAGAATACCGTTTTCCGGGTCCAGATACTCCATCTCATCCTTCAGCTCCGCCAGCAGCTCCGGGTCCAGTCCCTCGTAGCGGTTGGCGATAGCAAAATTATCCCTGACGGCCAGCGTCGTGTCTTTTTTGGCAGTTGCCATGATTAGTTATCCTCCGTTTCATTTTCTTCTGCGGAATCCTCCGGCTCCAGGGGAGCGGCTTCCTCGAAGCCGTCCCCATCTGTCCCCGACAGGTCATCCATTGGGTAATGTGTCTCCTGGTTTTCCGCCTCGTAGAGATCACTGAGCGTGCGCTGCATCTCCGCCGCCATGATGACGACCGCAATCGCTACAGTCAGCGTGTCGTTGCAGATGGAACTGACCGCCTCCAGCGCGGGCCGGTTGATGTCACCCAGTGTTCCCAGCAGCGTGTCCATATCCTTCTTGATCCGCTTCATGGAACCGGCAACCTCGGCGTAGTTCTCGGCCACAATGCCGTATACCTCATGACGGTTGCGTACCCTGCTGGGCGGCGGGTTGCTGGCCAGCAGCTTCATCTGAGTAAACTCAACAGCGGTCCGAACATTCTCGCTGATGTCCCGCTCCGCCTGGAGCGTCATATCAAGCTGCATCTGTTCTTCATTGGCAGACGTCATTTGGACTTTCCTTTCTTTGTGGCCCGATTGGTTTCCCTGCGCCGGGCGATGTCATAGGTGTCGTAGGGCCGGATTACCTTTTTCAGCTCATCGCTCAGTTCACCGTGCTCCTCCACATAGTTCTTCATGGTGGACTGGAGCGTCTTGGGGTTCACCTGCTCTACGATGATATCGCCCAAGCCTTCTTCCCGCAGGACCTCGAAGAGCGAGGTGCCGGTCTGTGCAATGTCCGCCTCCGACCTCTTGCTGTAGATCGTCTTCTCTTGGAGCGTGAACTTGTAGCCGCCGGTGGAGATACTGGGGCAATCGTCATCCACCATCTGCGCCGCGATCTTCTCTTTTGCCGCCTCGATGGCAGCGTTGTTGGCCTTGGTCTCCTCCACCAGGGACTCCTTCTTTTCCAGAAGGCCCTGATACTCTCGGACCATTTCAAGCAGTGTCATGTCAGTTGTCCTTTCTCGTCAATTTCTCCCCATAAAGGAATATTGTCTCAAAGAAGAATTCTTGGTAAGATCTCTGTCCTTGTGCTGCTGACACGATTGTAGCCATAGATTCTGCGGCATTCCGAGCACAGCCATAGCTCATCAACAGTTTGATGAAACGCTTTCTGCTGACGCACCGCCATTCCTTCGGCATCTTGATGCTCATTTCAACAGCAAGCGGTCCAAAGGTCCCTATGATCAGCGGTTCCGATCTTCCTTCATCCCAATCCGTGATCTCCAGATCCCCGTTAGGAGAACCGTCCAGCCGTGCTATCGTTTTCCCTTTGATCTCAACATAGCCGCAGAATATGTTTTGTTCTTGAGGTCCCATCATGCACCTGCCTTTTTCAACAAATACTCTATGATGCTGCCTTCCCGAATCAGCTCCGCGCAGGCCCTCGTGCCATCGCCGTGAAGTGCGTTAAAGCTTTTGATTTCCTGTTCCACCTGTCTGAGCGTCCAACCCTTCGGCGGCTGCATGCAGTCGATGATGTGTCCGTTCCTGTCCCTGTAGTAAATCAGAATCATGACGCATCTCCTAAAAGAATTTTTTCCAGTCATCTACCACCGTCTTGGCCAGATCCTCTTTCTTTTCCAGCGCTGTTAAGACCGTCTCATCAATGCTGTTTTCCACCAAAAGGTGAATATAGGAACAGACATTTCTCTGACCAATCCGGTGAATCCGCGATAGTGATTGCTCATATGTGGCATAGTTAAAATTAACGCTGTAGTATACGCAGGTGTCCGCTGCCGTCAGGGTAACGCCGGTACCGGCTGTGTCGATCTGACCAACAAAGACCATTGTGTCGGGGTCCTCCTGAAACTGTTTGACAATGTCGCCGCGGGACTCCTTTTTAATTTCCCCGTAGATGGCGGCGGTCTTTTTGCGGCTCTTGCTCAGGATACTTTCGGAGAGCTTGATGATTTCCATCACCTCCGGGATAAACCGGGCGAAGATCACCAGCTTCTTTCCGCTTTCAACCACATAGTCCTGTAGAATGTCGGTCAGGACATCCAGCTTCCCCCGGCTCACCAGCTTTGGTTTGTCTGCATTGTCCTCCAGCAGGAACCCGCCGGTAAACTGCTGCAGGCGGAGGAGCTTCGTCAGAACTGTAGCGGCGGTAATGGTGCCGCCGCCCTCCAGCTCCGCGACGCTGTTTCGCCGGAGCTGGCCGTACAGGTTCCGCTCTTTCTTGTTCAGGGTAATATACCGGTTTTCGAATGTCTGCTCCGGCAGGTCTATGGCCTCTTCCTTAGTTACGCGATAGGCCACGGAATATTCTTTTCTGATCAGCTGGTCCAAGTCCCGGTATCCAACAATCTGTTTGTTGTTGAAGCCGCCCATAATGGCGTACCGGTTCCGGAAGGCGTAGAAGTTCAGGCCGAATACAGTCGGGTCCAGGAACCGGTACTGACTGAAGATATCAATGGCGTTGTTCTGAACCGGCGTGCCGGAAAGGATCATCTTGTACCTGGCCTGGTCGCCGAGCTTATGCAGCGCCTTGCTCTGCTCGGCGTCGTGTGTCTTGATTCGCTGGCTCTCATCCGCGACGATCAGATCGGCGTCGTAGTCCAAGAGGGCCTCTCTTACTCCATCACGCCAGACCGCCTCGTAATTTATTACAGCCACCTTCAGCGCAGGGAAGGGGAAACTCTCCAGATCGCTCAGTTCCTTCAGCCGCTGCGCCTTTGTTCCCAGCATGGTACATACCGTGTATGGGAAAGAGGCATAGGTTGCCAGTTCCTTCGGCCACACGGCGCAGACGCTGGTGGGTGCCACGATCAGAACACGCTTAAGCTTCCCTATCTGGTATCCAGCTCCGACGATGGCGATGGCCGTTAATGTTTTGCCTCGCTAGCCGCAACCCATCTCGTGTGGGCTGCTACTCAAAGAGAAGACCGAAGCCTTTTCCTGTGGCCGCTACTTCTCTTGATTGCATTAGGCATCACCTCTCTTTCCTAACTGGACACCGCTTTCATCCGGATGGGCGGCGTGATATGCAACGTGTTCCTGCTGACTCGCAAAAATCATGAGATTTTCGGGCCGGTTGTCATGCTTATCTCCATTGATGTGGTGGACCACTTCTCCAGGCTGGAGCGGTCTGCCGATCATCTTTTCTGCCACCTCTCTATGGATTCGCTTCCCCAGGTGCCGTTTGTAGGCATCCTTTCCGGCAGATCTGACGATCTTTTTTCTGCTGGCACTCGCTTTTTCACGGCTCTCAATAGTCCATCCGCCATTTTCGCTCTTGGCTTTCCACTCAGAGTAGCAGGCCATTGAGCAGAAGTGAGTTTCCCACTTCGATTGACTGATGGGCTTCTCTACCGTTTTCCCGCAGTTTGTGCATTGAAATTCAGCGCGCCGTTTCCGACTTTCATTAAAGCAATCCCAGCAGCAGAACCGTGAGCCCTTTCTGGCGTGAAACGGCTTCCCGCATTTTTCGCAGATGGCGTTTGGTTCTTTACTCATCCGGGACCACCCTCTTTCTCCCGTTGGACCACTTCAGTGATGAAGTTATCATCAAGTGCGGCCATAAGGCTCTCTATGTATTTCAAGCATTGGCGGAGGACCATCTCTGTTCCTTCCCGCTCCTGGAGCCTTGCTGCCTCGATCTCCTCTCGAAGGGCCGCATCAATGAATGCTCGGATGCGGATGCGGCTTGTGCTGACCGCTGTTCCCCGGATGCTCCTAAAGCTGTCAGGGAATCCCATATAAACCGCACGGTCATCCCAGTAT
>CAMWSZ010000092.1 GCA_947177005.1 uncultured Clostridia bacterium
CGTTTGCCGTACACCAATCCACAGCTTCCGCATACCATACGTCCTGTGCGGCATCCGTAAATTGAGAACGGCTGCTGTGTGATAGGGGAATTACCGGAACGGAATCAACAGGAATGTCTGTTGGCAGAAAATCACCAGAACCTGCGGAGCAGGCGCAGCACAGCAGGAGCAGTGTTGACAATCCGGCTATCAGCTGTCTGTTATGTTTCATTGTGTCAATCTCCTTATATTATATTATATTATATTATTGTTAAATCTACGATCCATTCTGTTGCCAGGGAAAATAAGGCAGTAAAGGATAATTTAATTCTCCAGGAGTGTCATGGCATAGGTACGGCTTCCCAAACCGATTTGCTCACCATATGTCAAGGTGTATAGGCCGTTGCAATCTTCGATGTGAGAAATCAGAGGCATCCCCTCCCTTAACATAGCAGCAACATCAATACAAGCCTGATCCAATGCTATAGGATCATAGGATGCTAAAATGCCAATGTCGTATGTATTCGACTCCGGTAAAACTATGCCTGCACTTTCTATCGTTGCACGATCCATTACATTGATATAGAGTATGTGTCCCTCCAGGCTGACTGCCGTCTGTTTTCCCCTTTCCGTCAGCGTCTCCAGATTGCATTGGCCAGAAGACAGACGGCTGATTGTTTCCATTTCTGATGAAATAACTGCCGCTTGCTTCACCGCACCATTAAAACCAACTGTGTCATGGCTTCTGAAATGTGACAGGATAATAGTACAACTGTAATCGGAAAAATCGACAGATAAAGGCGATTCTACAACCACTGGTTCCTCCAGCGATTCAGACAGGTCCCTAATCAAATCCGTCCATACAAAGTCTCTGTCCAGGTCTGTCTTGGACAGCTTAATGGCAGCAGTTCCATCAAAGGAAGCCTCCAGTGATTCATAAGCGGACAAAAGGCCACTGGAGGAAACATCCGGAACAACGTAAACCACAGGATAGCCCTCATAAGTATGGGACCATTCCATATGTACAATTCCGTCGGATGGTTTCTTCTGACACCCGGTCAGTACCAAAAGAATGCTCATCACAATAATTAGTTTAGTCTTTCTTTTCATACATAATATCTCCGAAATATTATACAATGAAATCAACGATCCATCCAGTCAGCAGTGCAAATACAATCGTGAACGCCCAATACAAAGCAAATCGCTTCGCACCCAATACGATTTTCACCGCGCCGAGGTTTGTGATCTTTGTGGCGGGACCAGTAATCATAAACGCCGCTGCACTGCCCATGCTCATACCGTCCATAAGCCATGCCTGGAGTAAAGGGATTGTTCCACCGCCGCAGGCGTAGAGGGGAACGCCGATGGTTGCCGCCATCAGCACCCCAAAGCCCCGATTGTTTCCAAACAGGTCCGCTACCCATTCTGACGGTACATACCGCTGGAACAAAGCGGACAGTACCACACCCAGCAGGAACATAGGGCCGGTAGCCCGAATATTCCGCCCCAGGTTTTTGAGAAACCGCATCATAATATTGGGGTCGGTGTCCCGGCTGCGCGGTTCGGAAAAGCCGTTAAAATTGAAAAAATCTATCTTACGGTAGAATCCCCGTATCAGAAGCCCGGCGGCAATGCCGCAGAGAAAACTGGACAATAAGCGAATAATCAATGCTGCGGGGCCTAACGCCATACTGTAAAGGATCAGCTGTGGATTGAGCAGAATAGAACTCATCATAAATGCTGCCAGCCAATCATCCTCCATTCCGCTTTCGGAAAAGGATGCCGCCAGAGGAATGGTGCCATACATACACAGCGGAGACGCAATTCCCAGCGCACTGGCAGCAACGATCCCCAACAGGCCCAGCCGTTTCCCACGCATGGAGCGGAACAGGCTGTGGATATGGTCTTTTGCAAAAACGGAGATGGCAGAACCCAGCACCATTCCCAGCACCCAATAGCTAAAAATCTGCTCCAGCTGGAGACTAAAATAATACCAGAGGTAGATTCCCTCGCGCTGCAGAATTTCAATCATCAGGGTTCACCATCTGGGGAGTGAGATCACTGGGAAGCTTCCTATCCGATGTTTGCTTCTCTATCATAGTACACGATTCCTTTCTTTTTCTCTATGCTGCAGATTTATATGTCCGCCTTAAAGCAGCGAAACCAGAAACAGGTCAGTCCGTCCTTGCAGTCAACACCATAGGCCATGCCGTGGGCATCTAAAATCGTTTTCACGATGGACAAACCGATACCAGTTCCCTGCCGCCGTCCGCCCTGGTGCTGACTGCGCTGATACCGCTCCCAGATAACAGCCCTTTCTTCTTCTGGTATGGCTTCGCCTGGATTGGTTACCGATACCCGGTATCCCTCCACCGTCTCCTGTACAGATACGGTAATGGTACTGCCATCCTGTGTGTGATTGATTGCATTGTACAACAGATTTCGTATCACCTGACTGATTTTCAGTGCGTCTACCTGTACCATCAATTCTTTTCCCGGACATTCCATATGCAAATTAAGGTGGTTATCCTGTGCAGCCTGCTCACAGTGGGTTGTCTCCATCTCAACAATCCCGCATAGATCGTACTGGTCTTTCTTTAATTGCAGATAACCGGATTGAATCTGTGAGTAGTCTAAAATATCGCGGACCATCTCGCTCATGCGGTTGGCTTCACCAATGATAAGATCCAGATTCTCCGTGCGCTGTGTATCATCTTTCCATGTAATATCCCGAACCATCTCCGCATAGCCGCCGATGAGCGCCAACGGTGAGCGCAGTTCATGGGATACATTGGCAATAACCTCCTTTCGCAGCACATCCACGCGCTGGAGGGCTTTGCCCAATATCTCTACGGAACTAGCCAGCTGACCAATCTCGTCATTGCGGTTCAGTCCGGTGACGGCTGTCAAGTCGCCCAGGGCCAGCAGATCCACTGTTTTTTTGATTGCCAGAATAGGCCCGGTAAACCGTTTGGAAAGAAAAGCGGCCAGCACCGCTGCCGCCAGCGTCAGGATAACCGTGAGCAACACCAGCTGATGGCGGTTCATATCTAAGACCATGTAGAGTTCTGTAAAAGCGTGGTACAAAATCAGATAGGCATCTTGTCCGTGGTAACGCACCGGTACACCGTATTCATAGGAGGTGATCCTGTTCCCCTTTATCCGCTGGCGGCTATATGTTTGACCTGCACAGATTTTGGAATAGTCCTCTCCATTCATAATTTGCTCCCAAACCGATATATCTATATAGCTTTCCTCCAGATCAATGGGATGGCCCAGGTTGTATAAACCGATCAGCTGTCCGTTCTTATCAATAAGGAGAAGCTTCCCGGCAGCGGCACGGCTTAAAGAGGAGAGCAGCCGCTCATCGGATGACAGGTTTTCTGTCTTCAGGTCTTCCAGCACAGCGTCTACCTGGTGTTGTACCTTTTCAATATTGGAGGTCACATAGTTATGTTCCATAAAATAAATCTGGAAGAACCACATAAACGCAGCTGTTACCAGAATCAGCAGCATCATGCTTCTCCATAAAAGCCACGCCATGCTAAAACCGCATTTAATTTTCCTTTTGGTACTCAAATTTATAGCCGACCCCCCACACCGTTTTAATAAGTTTGCGATATGGTCCCAAATGTTCCCGCAAGGATTTGATATGTGTATCTACAGTCCGCGCATCTCCCAGATAATCAAATCCCCATACCCTATCTAAGAGCTGTTCCCTGGAAAATACGATGTGTTCATTCTCTGCCAGCTGCATAAGAAGATCAAATTCCTTTGGCGGGAGGCGGACATTCTTTCCATCCACCGCCGTTGTTCTTGCATCGGGTTCAATCGTCAGGCCATCGAATATAAGCTGATTTTTGCATTTCCTTCCACCACTGCGCTTGAGTACCGCACCTACTCGCGCCATCAATTCTTTGGGACTGAAGGGCTTGGATACATAGTCGTCCGCGCCCAGGTTAAAGCCCAGCAGTTTATCATATTCTTCCCCTCGTGCGGTAAGCATGATGACGGGAGTCTGTGTGAATTTGCGAAGCTCCGCCAGTGTTTCAAAACCGTCCTGTTCCGGCATCATCACATCTAAAATAATGATATCTATCTCATCTTCTCGGAGTTTTGCCAGTGCTTGGGAAGCGCTCTCCGCTTCCTGGCATTGATAATTATCCAGTTGGGCATACGTCAAGACCAGTTTTCTCAGATGAATGTCATCATCGACAATCAACATCTTTGGCATGACATGAATCCTCCTTATCATAAACCAGAATTGTGAGAAATCTGTGAGGAAATCTAAAAAATGAATATTTCTTTTTTTACATTGTATCACAAAAACGCTGCTCCGACAAATGCCTATATTGAATATTAATTTATGCTTTTCTCCTATAGATAAAGTTCTTTGTCTATCTTCCGCTTTCAGCAGCCAGCCGTACAGCGGTCAGGAATCTTTCTGACGCTTTTGAGAATACCTGGTACTTTTTCCAAACAATATAAATTTCGTCCACCATCCCAGGTGAAATCGGACGAAAACACAGATTCCTCCCCACTGTATTGACCAGATGGTCATACGTCAACGCACAGCCTAACCCTTCTTCCACCATGAGTGTGGCGTTAAAAATGAGGTTGTAGGTAGCTGCGATATGCAGGGATTCATAGTCTTTGCGGAACCATTCGGAAAACCGGGCTGTCCAGTTGAATTGCTGAGATACTATTAACGACTCATCCCACAGATCTTCTGGATGGATTGCCTCCTTTTTTGCCAGCGGGTGATCCGAGCGCATCAATATCCCCCACACGTCAACAGCGGGCAGCCTAATGCAATCATATTTCTTCGTGTCACGGTGTCCCATCATGATGCCAAAATCCAGCAGTCCTTTTTCCAACCGCTCTCCCACATCTACAGCGTTGCCGCTGAACAGATGGAACTGCACATGAGGATTTGCGGCGCGAAACTGCTGCGCGGTTCGAGCCAGAAGACGCAGGGCGTTGCTCTCGCCGCCGCCAATGTAGATATCGCCCGCAACGGCCTCGTCAGCGGCTGTCAGCTCACCGGTCGTTTTCTCGACTAAGTCCAGGATTTCACCGGCCCGCTTGCGCAGCAGGGTTCCCTGTTCCGTCAATGTAATCCGGCGGCTTCCGCGGATAAACAGCGTTTTTCCCAATTCCGCCTCCAAATCCATCAGCTGTCGGGAAAGTGTCGGCTGGGAAAGATGCAGGGCCTCCGCCGCGCCGGAGATGCTTTCTTCACGGGCTACCGCTAGAAAATAGCGTAATACACGTAAATCCATAGTGAAACCTCCTTGTTTTGTTATTAGGAGCATAGCAGACAAAGCTATGCTTGTCAACTATGGATTGCTATCCGATATAAGTATTTGATGTTAGACCCGCCTTGCGGTATAATGCTGTCATGCTGAGGAGGGGATATTTGTGAAACGCATACTACCGTTGCTGCTAAGCGCCATATTGTTAACATCTTTACCTGCCTGTGGGCAAAGCGAAGTGAGAACCAATACTGAAAAACTGTCCTTAAGAACTGCGGACAGTTTCACCAGTCATTCCGGCTATACACCCGTATTTCCAAGACATGAACCATATGGGACAGGAGTTGGCGCAATGCCCGGTCGAGTAGTCTGGAGCTATGACCCGGCCAGTGTGGAATGGGACGGCTCCGGTTACTGGTGGGATTTGGAGCATTTTGATGAGGCTGCCATACAGAGCATGGTACGCAGCGGGATCGCTTCTCTTGCCGGGGAACAGGATGCGGTATCCGGCTGGGATTCCCTGTTCCGCGCTCACAATACTGCGCACGGCAGCTCCAGCGGATATCAGTCAGGACAGAAGATCGCCATCAAAGCCAATATGAATGGTTTTGGAACTTTTGGAGACGACAGCTCCAGCCATATGAGCTACACCAATCCTATGGTGCTGAAAACACTGTTGGTTTCCCTTGTGACGGATGCCGGTGTAGCACCTCAGAATATCACGGTTTATGATGCTTCCCGCCTTTTCCCGCAGGAAATGATGTCAATATGTACGCAGGGAGAGCTTTCCGGCGTTCAGTTCCGCTATATGGATTTGGGCGGGCCGAATGACGCGCAGCCTGACACCTCCGCTCCGGTAGTGTGGTCCCAAAGCGTCAGTGGTGCTGACAACTATCTGCCCACCTGCGTGACAGAGGCAGACTATCTTATCAACCTAGCGGAGTTGAAAGGCCACAGCTACGGCATCACTTTGACAGGTAAGAATCATTTTGGTACCCTGATGAACTCCAGCCGTCTACGTCCGCCGGAGGCCGCTGGCATTCACCGGTATCTCACACAGAACCGTATGGACGCTTATACTGTCCTAGTTGATTTGATGGGCAGCTATCAGCTTGGCGAAAAGACGATGCTCTATATGCTGGACGCAATCATCTGCGCTCCTTCTGAGGGCGCTTCCATCACCGCGGAAAATTCCCGCTGGCAGCAGGTGCCTTTTGATGGGGATTATACCTCCAGCCTTTTCTTTTCTCAGGACCCGGTGGCGATCGATTCTGTGGGAGCGGATTTTCTGATCAATGAGCCTACAGTTACCAGCCGCAACAGCGCCCTGCGGGATAATCCGAATGTGGAGAATTATCTCCATGAGGCAGGACTGGTGGCAACCGCTCCTTCCGGGACAGCCTACTATAACGGAGACGGAGAACGGATCACAAATCTGGGTGTCCATGAACATTGGAACAATCCCACTGATAAGCAGTACAGCAGAAATTTAGGAGCGGACAGAGGGATTGAACTGATTCAGGCGGGATCATCCGCCTCAAATCCCGATCATACAGAGACTCCGGTCACACAGACCATTTTCCACGATGTTCCCACAGGCGCATGGTACGCCGGCGCAGTGGCATATTGCCATCAGCAGGGCCTGATGAGCGGTGTTTCTGACAACACATTTGCACCAGCAGAAACCGTGTCCCGCGGGATGCTGGCAGCAATCCTATACCGTCAGGCTGGCAGTCCGGCAGCTCAAATATCTGCCACTTTTCCAGATGTACCAGCGAACATATGGTACAGTAATGCGGTGGCCTGGGCTGCGCAGAATGGAATGATGAGCGGTTATGCGGATGGACGTTTTGGTCCCAATAATCCTGTAACCAGGGAACAGATTGCGGCGATCCTCTGGAGACACGCCGGAACCCCACAGTCTGATACTGCTGAAGAATTTTCCGATCACTCCGCAATATCGGCTTATGCTCTGGACGCTGCAAATTGGGCGAGAGACACCGGTGTTATTTCTGGAGACAGCGCAAACCGTTTCCGACCCAAAAGTGCAGCATCCCGCGCAGAACTGGCAGTCATCCTATACCGTTATCTTTCCCATGAAATGGGATGAATAAAAATATATACTTTCAGGAGGATACGACAATGAACGTACTACACAAAAAATTGATTGCATTGCTCATCGCCACATTTTTGACGCTGTCACTCAACATTCCTGCTCTTGCGGCATCAGAGACCACTGGCTTTTCTGATGTAGCTGGCAATGCCTGGTACGCTGAAGCTGTAGAGTATGTCAGCGACAACGGCCTGATGAGCGGTACCACAGCCACCACCTTCGAGCCAACCGCCACGACCAGCCGCGCCATGCTGGTTACTGTCCTGTACCGTCAGGCTGGCAGTCCCACTCCTGCGCAAACCAGTCATTTTACGGATGTAGCAGCTGGTTCCTGGTACAGCAATGCCGTAAGCTGGGCCGCTGCAAACAACATCGTGGACGGATATCCTGACGGACGCTTTTGTCCGACCGACCCGGTAACACGACAGCAGTTAGCCGTCATTCTCTGGCGCAGCGCTGGTCAGCCAGAGCCAGAAACTTCGGAAACCTTTGCCGATCAATCCGCTATTTCCTCTTATGCAGTATCTGCTATAGCATGGGCCAAAGAGAACAATATTGTCAGCGGCAAAAACGGAAATCTCTTTGATCCCGCTGGTCAGGCGACTCGTGCCGAGACTGCCGCGATCCTTTACCGGTTTGCCACAATGGACAGCGTACAGCCAAACGTTCCTGCTGCACCGGAGACACCGAATACCCCTGAAGCGCCAGACACGCAGGAAACCGCGATAACGATTACCGTTGGCGACACAGTGATTCCTGCAACTTTGAACAGTTCCGTTTCTGCACGTGATCTGATTTCCCGTCTGCCGCTGACTGTTTCCATGACGCGCGGCCCTGCAGATTACTACTCAAACCTCAGCGATCCACTCGATTCCACTGAGACAGATGTCCACAGTGGCTGGCATAACGGGGATATTGGATTTGATGGAACCTATTTGACGATGTTCCATGCTGGAGAGGAAACATCCGCCAGCTATAACAATCAAATCACACTGGGCCGGATCAGCGACCTTACTCTGCTGGACAATTTAGGGAACTCTATCCAGGCGACATTTGCTCTGGCCTCCGCCCAGCCAGCTAAACCAGATACACCTGATATACCGGCACGGCGCACCTTAGTGGTCTACTACTCCTACTCCCAGCGGACGGAGAAGGTGGCACAGCTGCTTCAGGAAGAATTAGACGGAGATATTTACGAGCTGACACCTGCAGTGCCGTATACCGGCAGCAGCAGTGAAGTCTCCCAGCGCGCCCAAGAGGAAGTTGCCAGCGGGAGTTATCCTGCACTGTCTGGAACTTTGCCTGATTTGTCGCAGTACGACACAATCCTGATCGGCGGCCCAGTCTGGAGCGGTACGCTGGCCGCCCCACTGTATACTTATCTCCAAGAGACTGACTTTGCAGGAAAAACCGTAGCGCCCTTCTGGACTGACCAAGGTACACCTGGAAATTATGCCCAGGATTTCACATCCGCCGTTCAAAACGCTGACCGTGTGACGGAGTTTTTGCAGTTAACAAACACTACATCAATTTCCAGCGGTGATATGAGCCAACGGTTAGACACTTGGCTTGCCAATATTTTTGCGTGAGATCAGGATGAATCCCATACAGAGCGCCGTGGGCCGTATAGCAGTCTGCGGCGTTTCTCTTTTTATATCCATGCCTTTTCTCTATAGATATTTATTCAATATAAGTATTTGATATCTGGCTGTTTTTGTTTTATAATCAAGTCAGAAAATCAAACAAAACAAGGAGTCATTACGATGAATATGATTACCAACAAAACCTTTGACGAAGAGCGGGCCTTGTACGGCGCACAGCAGCTGACTGTGA
>CAMWSZ010000093.1 GCA_947177005.1 uncultured Clostridia bacterium
ACGGACCTCTGTCCGTCTCCCGGTTTTTATGCCGCTCCTGTCCCAGACGGCCGTAAAGTTTGACGTACTCACGCAGTTTTTTTGCAAGCGAGGGTGTTGCCTCATACGGCAGAAGACGCCACTGCCAGTTTCCGGCGGCCTTGCCGGGGGTGTTCATGCGGCCCTCCGCGCCTAAGCCTAAGCAGTCCTGCATCTGCACCACAAACGTATCCGCGATGCTGGACATGCCGCCGCGGATCATGCCCCAGTTGAAGCCCTCGGCGTCGTTCAGACCCAGATATTTCCGGGCCATTGCCACGTCCGAACGGTCCGCCTGCTCCTTCCACTGCATAACCGTCTCGTTATCGTGGGTGCCCACATAGCAGACACAGTTGCGGTCATAGGTGTGGGGCAGGTAATTGCTGGGTTCCCGGGCGTCGAACGCGAATTCCAGCACCTTCATGCCGGGCAGCTTCGAATCGGCCAGCAGCTTATGTACCTCCGGCGTCAGGAAGCCCAGATCCTCCGCGATGATTTGCAGGTTGGGGAACCAGTTTGTGAGGGTCCCCACCAGGTCCATGCCGGGTCCCTTGCACCAGCGTCCGTTTTTAGCGGTGCTCTCCCCGTAGGGAACGGCCCAGTAGCTCTCGAGTCCCCGGAAGTGGTCGATACGGATGACATCAAAGAGGTGTCCCGCGCCCTCCACGCGGCGAATCCACCAGCCGAAACCGTCGCGTTTCATCCGGCCGTAATCGTACAGCGGGTTGCCCCACAGCTGGCCGTCGGCGCTGAAGTAGTCCGGCGGCACGCCGGAGACGTCGGTGGGCACATGGCCCTCCCCCAGCTGGAAGAATTCCGGCTCCGCCCACACGTCGGCGGAGTCCATTGCCACATAGATCGGCAGATCCCCGATGATCTTGATGCCCAGCTCGTGGATGTAGTCCCGCAGTGCGTCCCACTGCTTGAAGAACAGGTACTGGAGGTATGAGAAAAAGTCGATATCCTCTTTCAGCTCTCTGCCGTACTTTTCAATGGCCGCAGGGGTCCGGATAACGATCTCTTTATCCGGCCAGTCCAGCCAGCTTTTCATGCCGAAATGCTTTTTTACGGCCATAAAGAGGGTATAATTTTTCAGCCACGGATTTTTTTCCCGAAACGCTTCCACTTCCTTCTGATCTCTGGAGAAACCCTTGTCAAAGGCCGCCTTCAGCACCCGGAAACGGGACTCGTAGATTTTTCCGTAGTCCACATAGCGGGGCTCAGTGCCCCAGTTGATGTCCTGCAATTCCGATTTGTCCAAAAGACCGTCCTCCGCCAGGAGGTCCAGGTCGATAAAATAGGGGTTGCCGGCGAAGGTGGAGAAGCTCTGATAGGGGCTGTCTCCGTAGCTGGTGGGGCCTAATGGCAGAAGCTGCCAGTATTTTTGTCCGGCGGCGTGAAGAAAACCGGCGAACTCATAGGCTGCGCGTCCCAAGGTGCCGATGCCGTAGGGGGAGGGCAGGGATGAGACCGGCATAAGAATCCCGCTGCTGCGGTCCATATCGCATCACTCTTTCCGTTTTATTTTTCAGGGGAAAATACCCCGGCACCTATCATATCATCTGACGCGGCGTCTGTAAAGTGTCAAAAGCGCCGGATTGTGTAATGCGGACGAAAAATTATGAAAAAGTGGAGACAGCGTATTGCAATTTGTGGAAAAATAGGGTATGATCTTTTATATCGACCCGTTTGATTTGCGGAACGAAGGAGAGGGAAAAATGAAAAAAGTAATGGATCAGTCAAAGCAGATTCATCTGCTCAACGGGATCTCCCTGTGTGCAATGGTGGTCATGCTGCTGCTGCTGGTGTACCTGAACAGCGTCACCAACCGGCTCAACGAGGCCAACGAGGCCCGCTTTGCGCTCACCTACAACGCCAACCGTTTCATGAACGGCTCCTCTTGTCTCACCGACGAGGTCCGGGCCTACGCCGCTACCGGAAGGGCGGAGCACTATGAAAACTACTGGAATGAGATCAATGTGGCAAAAAACCGCGACCAGGGAGTGGCCGCCATGCAGGCCATCGGCATCACGGCCCGTGAACAGGCGATGATTGACGCCATGTCCGCACTCTCCAACCAGCTGGTGCCGCTGGAGGAAGCCGCTATGGAGAATGTGCAGCGGGGCCGTCTGTCGGCCGCGCTGGATTCTGTCTACAGTACGGAATACGACGACGCCGTCAGCCAGATCAGCGGCCTCAAGGAGGAGTTTCTCGCGGCGCTGGATTCCCGTACCCAGGCCAGCATCGACGCGCTTGGCCGGCAGCGGATCATAATTAATGCCCTCAGCATCATTGCCGTGGCGGTGGCGGGACTGATGCAGGTCTACAGTATGCTCTTTACCAAGCGGAAAATCCTGCATCCGGTGCTGACCGTCCGGGATCAAATGGTGGAGATTTCCAGCGGCAATCTGTCGGCCTCCTTCCCGCTGGAGCCGGATACGTCTGAAATCGGTATGCTGGTATCCTCCATTCACGAGACAAAACGGAAATTGAAGCAGTACATACAGGACATCGACCGTACCCTCTCTCAAATGGCCGCCGGAAGAATGGATGTCTCGGTGGGGAATGACTATGCGGGTGAATTCCAGCCGATTCAGCGGGCAATGACCCAGATCCTCCAATCGCTGAACACGGCCCTTGCGCAGATCAACTCTACCGCCTTTGCCCTGAACGAGGAATCCAGCCGTCTGGCCTCCGACGCACAGATCCTCTCCAGCGGCGCCAGCGATCAGGCGTTTACGGTAGCGGAACTGTCAGAGAACATCCAAAAGCTGTCCGAGCAGGTGAACAGGACGTCGGCGGACGCCAGCAGCGCCCGGCAGTGCTCCAGCGATACCGAGAATCAGCTCCAATTGTGCAGCAAAAAAATGAGGGAGCTGAACGGCGCAATGGATGCGATTGCGCGGTCCTCCCAGCAGATCAGCGGCATCACCGCCACCATTGAAAACATCTCCTTCCAAACCAACATTCTGGCTTTGAACGCCGCTGTGGAGGCAGCCCGGGCCGGTTCTGCGGGCAAGGGCTTTGCGGTTGTGGCGGACGAGGTGCAGAGCCTTGCCAATAAAAGTACACTGGCCGCGAAAGAAATCACCAATCTGATTCAGGAGTCCATACGTCTTGTCAGTCAGGGCACCGCCCTCTCCGCAGATACCGCCGCTGCGTTGGACGGCGGTGTGGCCGGGGCGAAGCAGTCAATGGAGCTGGTGGCCGGAATCGCACGGTCGGCGGACGAGCAGGCCGCTGATCTGGTCCGGCTGACCGCGGGCATGGATCAGATCTCGGACGTTGTCAAGACCACGGCCGGTACTGCGGAAAAATCCGCCGCCGCTGCACAGCAGCTTCAGGGCCAGGCCCAGAGGCTGAAGGATTCCACCCAGCAGTTCCGGCTCCGGAAAAACTGATTTCCCGAAAAAATCCCCCGCGGATACCGGTTCCGTGGGGGATTTTGCTTATCCGGCCGCCGTCATAGACTCGGCCAATTCCAGTCCGGGGTTGTGCTTGAGCAGGTAGCCCACAGGCCATTCTCCCGTATACGCAATGAGATGATGATCCCGGAAATCCTCCAGCAAAGCCGCGTCGGCGCACAGCGTCAGGTCCTTCAGCTCCACGGGACTGGCCGCAATGCGCCGCAGGTGGTCGTAGGGCAGACCGGTCATGCGCAGCTCTACGCCGTATTCACTGCGCATCCGGTACTGGAACACGTCGAATTGCAGCGTGCCCACCACCCCCACGACGACCTCCTCCATTCCGGCATAGGGGATTTTGAAGATCTGGACCGCGCCCTCCTGCGCGATCTGTTCGGTGCCCTTGATAAACTGCTTGCGCTTCATGGTATCCATGGGGCTGACCCGCATAAAATGTTCCGGCTCAAAGGTAGGAATCCCCAAGAACCTGAACTTTTTCCCCGGCATCGTTACCGTATCGCCGATAGAGAACATCCCCGGGTCGAACACGCCGATGATATCCCCGGCATACGCCTCCTCAATGATCTCCCGTTCCGCGGCCAGCATCTGCTGTGGCTGACTGAGGCGCATTTTTTTCCCGCTCTGCATGTGCAGCACCTCGGCATCCCGCCGGAACTGTCCGGAACAGACCCGCATAAAGGCGATGCGGTCCCGGTGCGCTTTATTCATGTTTGCCTGAATTTTGAAGACAAAGGCGGAAAAATCGGGGGAAAATGCGTCGATCTCCCCGCTGTCGGACATACGGTTCAGGGGAGGGGTGGTCATGCGGAGAAACTCCTCCAGAAACGGCTCGACGCCGAAATTGGTCAGGGCTGAGCCGAAGAATACAGGGCTGAGAGTGCCCTCCCGCACGGCCTGCAAATCAAACTCACGGCCCGCCCCCAGCAGCTCCACGTCATCCCGCAGCGCCTGCCAGCGGTTCCCGCCGATGACTTCCCCAACAGCAGGGTCGTCCAGCCGCACCTCTACGGAGTCCGCTTTTTTCCCGCGGCCCGCGCCGGAAAAGAACAGAATTCTTTCCCGTTCCCGGTCGTAGACGCCCTGAAACTCCTTTCCGCAGCCAATGGGCCAGTTGACGGCGTAGGTATCGATTCCCAGCTCCCGCTCCACCTCCTCGCACAGAGAAAGCGGATCTTTGGTTTCCCGGTCCATTTTATTGATAAAGGTAAAAATGGGGATGTGCCGCATGGCGCAGACCCGAAACAGCTTCCGCGTCTGCGGCTCCACGCCCTTCGCCCCGTCGATGACCATGACGGCGGAATCGGCGGCCATAAGAGTCCGGTAGGTATCCTCCGAAAAATCCTGGTGGCCCGGTGTGTCCAGAATATTGACGCAGAAGCCGCCGTGCTGAAACTGCATCACGGAAGAGGTGACGGAAATGCCTCTCTGCTTTTCGATCTCCATCCAGTCGGAGGTGGCGGCGCGGGCGCGTTTGCCCTTGACCTCCCCGGCCTGCGCGATAGCGCCGCCGTAAAGCAGGAATTTTTCGGTTAAAGTGGTTTTTCCGGCGTCGGGGTGGGAGATAATCGCAAACGTCCGGCGCCGGGTGATTTCATCATGCAGGGCAGACATAGACAGTGCCTCCTATTGAAAACATACAGATTTGACCAATTTATCACATTTTATCCGGTTTTGCAAGGGGGCGCACGATTTCTTTTCAGGACGGACAGTCAGCCCAGAGCCTGACAGAACGCATCATAATTGCCTCTGTCCCGTGAGGAGCAGTAGACCGCGAACTCGATTTTGCTGAAAACGCCTGCAAACTCCGGCAGAATTTCCCGGTAAGCCTGCGCCACGATCTCCGGTTTGTTCCGGAACGCGCCGCAGCCAAAGGCTCCCAGCACTAAAATGTCCGCGCCGTGAGCGGCGGCAACGGCCAGCATATGCCGTGCCCGTGAACGGTGCAGCTCCAGCAGCTCCGCGTCCGATACCTGTACCGCCTTATCCTGTCCGGGATTCATCGGATTATTGGGCCGGGGCCGCAGGTTGGGCGCAGCGCAGGTAATGACATCTACCGTCCGCCAAGCGTTTTCCGGCAGACGCATGGGGGTGGGGGTGTCGGACTTGATGATGACGATATCCGGCGAGTAGATGCAGGCGTCTGTATAACGGACATCATGGCGTTTTCTGTGGAAGCTGTAATAACCCTCCCACAATTTTTGGGTGTTCAACACCGGATAGAGAGTGGAACAGCGGCACAGGCATTCCTCCTGCGCACCGCTGCCCAGCGTCACGCCGCCGCCCGGATTAGTAGCGGACGCGAAGTTGTGGACGGCGGCCTTTTTTCCGGGATTGTCCCGCAGCAGACGGACTGCTGCCTCAAAGCTGCGGGCTTTTGTGACCGTGACCTCGGTTTTCACGCCGTCCTTTGCGGGCCGTATGGCCGGATACTCCGCGGCGGGATACAGCACGGTTCCCGCAATAGATTTCCGCACGGCCTCCGCCAGCACCGGGTTTTCCTGATACCATGCCTCAGTATCCTGAAATATCTCAATCAGTTGGTCTCTTTTTGCCATGTTTACACCTCATTATTTTGAATTTTATTCATCTTTACCGCGCCCAATCCCTGCTCCGGCCCACCGCTTTATGCCAATCCCTCAGCAGCTTCTCCCGCACCTCGTCCGTCATGTCCGGACGGAAGGACGTCTCGCACTGCCAGAGCCGTTTGATTTCCTCTTTGTCCTTCCACATCCCGACCGCCAGCCCCGCCAGATCCGCCGCACCCAGCGCGGTGGTTTCCCGAATCACGGGACGCCGTACCTCACGGCCGATGATATCGGCCTGGAACTGCATCAGAAACGCATCGCAGCTGGCGCCGCCGTCGGCCTTCAGGGAATTCAGCGGCAGGCCGGTGTCGGCCTCCATTGCATGAACCAGATCCGCGGATTGATACGCAATCGACTCCTGCGCCGCCCGGACGATATGCTCCCGTTTTGTGCCGCGGGTGATTCCGACAATCGCACCCCGGGCATACATATCCCAATACGGCGCACCCAGTCCCGTAAAGGCCGGCACCAGATACACGCCGCCGTTTCCTCCGGCCTTCCGCGCATAATATTCCGCGTCCCGGCTGTCGGGGAAAAAGCGCAGCTCATCCCGCAGCCACTGGATCACCGCGCCGCCTACGAATACAGACCCCTCCAGCGCGTACTGCACCTTGCCGTCCAGACCAGAAGCAATGGTTGTAATCAGTCCGTTGCGGCTCCGGCAGGGTTTTTCTCCTGTGTTCATCAGCAGGAAACAGCCTGTTCCATATGTATTTTTCGCATCGCCGGGAGAAAAGCAGGTCTGTCCGAAGAGCGCGGCCTGCTGGTCTCCGGCGATTCCCGCAATCGGCACTCGGACGCCCTGAAGATCGGTATAGCCGTAGATTTCGCTGGAGGAACAGACCCGCGGCAGCATCGTCCGGGGGATATCCAGCGCCTGCAAAAGCGTATCGTCCCAGTCCAGCCGGTGGATATCGTAGAGCATGGTGCGGGAGGCGTTGGTATAGTCCGTGACATGGGCCGCGCCGCCTGTCAGCTTCCAGACCAGCCAGCTGTCCACCGTGCCGAATAAGATCTCACCCCGGCGGGCTTTTTCCCGCGCACCGTCCACGCGGTCCAAAATCCATTTGATTTTTGTGGCGGAGAAATAGGCATCCGGCACCAGTCCGGTCGTATTGCGGATGTGCTCCTCCAGACCGGCGGCAATCAGCTCACCGACAACGGGTGCGGTCCGGCGGCACTGCCATACAATGGCGTTATAGATTGGTTTACCAGTGGTACGGTCCCAAAGTATGGTGGTCTCCCGCTGGTTCGTGATGCCAATGGCGGCAATCTCCGCCGGGTCAACGCCGGTTTTCGCAATGACCTCCATCATCACCGCGTACTGCGATGACCAGATCTCCATTGCGTTATGTTCGACCCAGCCCTCCTGCGGATAGAGCTGGGTAAACTCCTTCTGGCTGACGCCCTGTATATTCTGTTCCCTGTCAAAGAGGATCACACGGGAACTGGTGGTTCCCTGATCTAACGCAAGAATATATTTCCCCATACAGCCCCTCCTTTGTTCATTTTCCCCATTGTATCATCCGGCCCGGAACCAGTCAATCACTTTGAATAAAGATATCCATAATGTTTATTTTTTTCCGCAGAGCGTATTCCAGCGTCCGCAGGGTTCCGCCCTTCTGTCCGCTGCTGGCCGCGATGAGCAGGGCGCTGTGGTCAACCATGTACCGGTTGCGCCGCATCATGCACCCGGCCGTATACGCTTCCTGAATCAGCGTCTCCCCGTCGCAGGCGTCTAAAATTTCACGCCAGCGGAGCTGGTCTGCGGACGGCCAATAGCGGGCTTGGGAAAGGCAGGGGACCACGGCGGCTAATTTCATGCCGGAACGCTCCCCGCGCAGCGCCAGCACCGCCTCCGCAAAATAGAAATCGCACCCCCGGGCCATTCCGCAGTAAAAAAGGCGCATCCCGCTGTCATAGGCGGTCTCCACCGCGTCGAGAATCCGGGTTTTCAGCGCAGCGCAGCGGGGATCGGTCTCGTCCGTACCCCAGGGCAATTTTTCCGGCCGGTGGCCGGTAAAGCAGCACGTCTGCTCTCTTTTAATGACCATTCTGTTCCACCTCTCTGTCCCGCACAACCGGCGTGCTCTTATTATAGAACAAAATTTCTTTGCTGTAAAGTCCAAAAAACACTTGCAATTTCAAAGCAGCTGTGTATAATAGATGTTGTCAACCGAATATCATTCATCTTCAGGGCGGGGTGTAAGTCCCCACCGGCGGTAATGGCTCTCTTGCAGCGCCTCAGTCCGCGACCGCGTCAAGCGTTGAACCGGTGTGAATCCGGTACCGACAGTTACAGTCTGGATGGAAGAAGATGCGCGCACTCGTTTGCGGCAAATACTCCGGGGATGGATCGTCTTCGGGCTATTTCTGTGAAGGAGTGATTTTTTATGTCAACCAACAACCAAGTCATCGCCATTCCCGTCCGCCCGGTCTCCCGGACCCGCAGGCTCACCGTCACCGCTATGCTCAGCGCGGCGGCTTTCGTCCTACAGATGCTGGAATTCCCTCTGCCGTTCCTGATTCCGCCCTTTGTAAAAATGGACCTGTCCGAACTGCCCGCGCTGCTGGCGGCGTTCAGTCTGGGACCGTCCAGCGGCGTCGCCGTGTGTCTGGTAAAAAACGTCATCAAGGCGCTGGTGAAAACCAGCAGCGGCGGCGTTGGGGAGCTGTGCAACTTTCTGCTGGGCGCGGCGTTCATGATCCCGGCGGGACTCATCTACAAGCATAAGAAAACCCGGAAAGGCGCACTGCTGGGCGCTCTGGCCGGTACGCTGTGTATGGGCCTGCTGAGTGTGCCGGTCAACTATTTTATCACCTATCCGATCTATACCGCGTTCATGCCCATAGATCAGATCATTGGCATGTATCAGGAGCTGATCCCGTCTGTCAACGGCCTGCTGGCCTGCCTGGTCATATTTAATATGCCCTTCACGCTCCTCAAGGGCCTGCTGGATATGGCCCTGGCGTTCCTGATCTATAAGCCCCTCTCCCCCTTCCTGCACCAATAAACAAATTCCGTTTTTTTGCAGAGGCTCCCTGAAAAAGGGGGCCTTTGATATTTTGTCTTGTCACGGAAATCAATTTTCAGTATAAACATTCGTAATATTCAAATTGTTCTGCAAT
>CAMWSZ010000094.1 GCA_947177005.1 uncultured Clostridia bacterium
GCCTTCGCTTCGCCAGAGCCGCTTTCACCATTTTCTGATTTTGCTCATTTATAGTTCCTTATATACTTCGCACAAACTCCGACGCAAATTCATCAAAGTCTCCTCACATACTCTGTAAAAGAAGGGTTCTGCGGCCTGATACAGAATTCGAAAAAGTTCCTTTGTTATTCCCTGCTTTCTTCGTATCAGTTCCATACATCACTGTCCGTACGGACTTCGTAACCCTGCCTGTGTATGCACTCCGTACAGATTCCAAAAATCCGGCATCTTGCAGCATCCATATCCCCTTGCAGATAACGCCGCCTCCGCTCCCCCAGAATATAAGGCCGGCATGAGACACAGGTTAGGCCGCCGAATGATTCTGTTTCGCACGGCCCCGGTGCCGCCGGTATCTCTTTTCTTTCAGATTTAACATCTGAAGACGGAAGGAGACTGCTCGCGGAAAGGAATCGAAGCAGACAAATTTGCCACTGAACTGCTGATGCCCGAAAAATTGCTGGAGGAAGAGTATAAAAAGATGGTCATTCCCGTCAGCGACACTCTTGCCAAAAAGTTCAAAGTTCCCAAATCGAAAATGTGCCGGCGTCTGGACAAATTGGCTTGGATGTATATTTGACGGAAAACTGTTTCCAAAATGTCTGCCCCTAAAGCAAAATTGGCATAAAACAATCCCTATGCGGAAATTTAACCGTACAGGGACTGCTTTTCTATTGGAATTCGCCGTTCTCTTGCTTGAGATATTTTTCGATATCAGCCTGATACTGCTGCAGCGTTTCTATACTGATCGTAGGAATGGGCTTTTCTTTGCTCTTTTCAATTTCTACCCAATATACACAATTCCGTGCAGATGCCGACATACTATCACCTTCTTTCTGCATTTTCTGCTATAAAAAGGTACGGACAGGGGTTGCCTGCGCCCTTCCCGTCTCTGCCAAAAGGAAAAACATGAACACTACACCTGTGAGCCAGTAAGACGGGAATCTTCGACCCATATACTGTATACCAAGCTCCCCCCACTGCTGTCAACAAATCAGCGGACTTTCTCCGTAAATTCTTTGTCCCCAGCGGGCATGTACAGGTGCAGCATCACTCTCCGGGTACTTATCCGTCTGCCTGATTGTCCTGTCGGCGTGGGGTGTCCCTCAAGCAGCAGCGAGCTGCCGTGCAGGGGAAAATACAAAAACTCCCTGCAATGTCTGTCATGCCAGTGAAATTTTATGTTTGGCAGGAACTTCTGCGTTTTTGCACTTCCTATCTGTACAAAATCTAACAGAGCTTCAGCTTTTTCGCTGTCAATATCTGAAAAAGTGGTGCGGTATCCCAAGTTTTCCTCCACTTCCATATCATATTCCCTGCCGCCAAAGGTATCCTCATAGAATCTGGAACGAATGAGACTCTGATCCACTGCAATCAACTCCTGTCGTTGAATATTTGGCTTTCAAATGCCGCTGTCAGCCGCACTGAGGGCCTTTATGTATTAGATATTATACTAAATGTTCTCATATTATCAAAGATTCAAAGAAATGGCAAGAGTGAATATATTGAGAAAAAATGCTTGTGGAATGTTTGTACTAAGTTTGATCAGATTATACTGCCCCCGCTTTTCTGCTGTAATCTGCAATATTCGCAAGGAACTGCAGGCCGTAAGCAAAATTTATATTTCTGTTTCCAGATTTGGCGTTTGCTTCTCTATCTGCGGATTCTATGCCTGGACAGTCTGCAATATTCGCAAGAGAACAAGCGTAACAAACAAAAATTAGGGTATTTTACTTCCTCTAATGATGTTTGACTGCCGCAGTTTTCTTCTTTTATCCCCTGCTGCGTCTGTCTGGAGCTGTCAATCGTCAATATTCGCAATGGCCTCGCAGTGCTAGTGTTAAAAGGGAAATTGTGTCCTTTTTTAGATGGGTGGAGAGCTTTAATTGGCAAGAAATTATTCTGGCTGAAAGAAAATTTGAAGATCTTTGTTTGGAAATCGCCGCCTGCCGCCTGACAGGCTTGAGAACGGACAGGCTGCCTTGGAGCAAAGCATTTGTTTTAGAAGGCTTATGTGCAGTTCGGAAATTCTGAAGACAGCTTGAAGGATTGTTTGAGTGATTGCCTGGGATATCATATGGATTGTTTTAAGAAAAAAATCTGGGGGAATTGTTTGGAAATAGAGATTCTTACTCCTGAGATGTTAGCAGAGATCGTATAAGAATCCTGGAACGCTGTGTAATTGAAAGCTGCGTAAAAAACTCGTTTGGATATTCGTCCCGGCAGCTTTAAACCTCTTTTTCGCATGATCTCCGTATCACTTCCCTATTTAATTCCTAAAACGAAAGAGATCAGAAGGATTCTTATACTGAATTCCTGCCATCATGTTGTCTAGAAGAAAGAAATAATTATTTTTGCGTAGGAATCCGTCAGATTGAGAAAGATTTTTTAAGAGTAACCTAAAGAGAGATTATTTTCATGAACGGTTGTGCAGCTTTTTACCAGTTATCTCATCCTCCATAGCTGCCGCCGGGTCAGTTGTCTCTATAGACAAGGGGCTGCTGTAGGCCATATGATACTTTTTCTCAAAATTTTTCGATATTTTAATATTTTTAAGCATATAATTATATTGAATAAATCGAAAGGAGAATCATATGCTTGATATTGAAACATTAAAAAAAGAACTGGATTCAGACCAGTTCACAGCCGTCACTGCACCACTGGGGAATATGCTCTGCATTGCAAATGCAGGCTCAGGTAAAACGCGGGTCCTCACCTACCGTATCGCATACCTGATTTCTCAGGGCGAACCGGAAAGTTCCTTCCTCATGCTGACTTTTACCGTAAAGGCCGCCAACGAAATGATGCTCCGCATCCAGAAGCTTCTTGGAAAAAGCGTCCTGCAAATCACCGGCGGGACGTTCCATTCCGTTGCAATTAAATTTGTCAAAAAATTTGCTAATCTGCTGGGATACCACAAGAAAATCAAAACTTTGGACGCACAGGATTCCGCCGGTCTGATGACGCTTGCGAGAATGTACTACTGCGCATTTCATGACATCGCAGCAAACACCGTGCCGCCTCAAAGCGCTCTTTCTTCTGCATACAGCTATTGCCGCAACACCAATCAAAACGTGAGGGATTATATTCTTGAGCAAAAGAATAACGGCGCTCAATTTTATACAAACTCCAGCAACGATGTCTGGGCAAATGTGGAAGCTGTTGAAGGTATCATTCAGGAATATGAGTCCCGTAAAAAAGCGCAGAATGCCCTGGACTTTGACGATATGCTGCACGCATTTGACAAATTGCTGGACTTCCCCGCTGTTCAGGACTACATCCACAGCAATCTCCCAAACGTCTTTGTTGACGAGTATCAGGACATCAATGCCGTACAGGATTCCATCATCCGGAAACTGAACGATAAAGTAAACCGCCTGACGGCGGTAGGCGACGATGCGCAGTGCATCTACGGGTTCAGAGGCAGCGAAGTCAAATTCATCCAGGACTTCAAAAATGCTTACCCCAACGCATCAATCTGCCCCATCCGAAATAATTACCGGTCAACAGACGGAATTGTAGATCTGGCTCTGGCAGTTATCAATGAAAACAGCAGCGGATCACATAAAGAGATGAATGCAACGCAGACATCCAAACGCATCCCGTATTTCAAAGGATGCCTTTCTGAAAAGGAACAAGCAGATTACATCACGCAGCAAGTAAAAGATGCCCATGCCAGGGGCATTCCCTATGATGAAATGGCTGTCCTCTGCCGTACGAGACGGCTGCCCCATCCGATTGAAGTTTCGCTGACAAACGCAAAAATCCCGGTATGTATGGAATGCGGCATCCCCTTCTATGAACGGGCGCACGTCCGGCCTGTACTCAATTTTCTGAAATTCCTCGATAACCATCAGGACGAGGTTGCTTTTTGGAAACTGGCTGAGATGACAGCCGGGATCGGACCTAAAAAAGCAAGGGATATGTTCAAACAGTTTGAAGCCCACAATTTTGATATTCAAACGCTGTCTGCTATAAAAATCAGCAAAAAATCATCCGGCTCGTTCCGGCTTTTAATCGAAACAATATTGCAGGGAGATAAAATCCTGCACAGTTACGATCCGTCCAGTCCTCCGGCCGCATCAAAACAAAGCCTTCTGCAGATACTGGCAAATCTTTTCTGTGACCAGTGGCTGTACTGCTGGATGAAAAACGAATTTGAAAAGGGCGATTTAAAAAACAGGAGAGCGGATATTAAAACGCTTCTTGATGCGCTGAGCGAGTTCAATGATATTGATGATTTTTTGGAAACCGTCGCCCTGGCTGATGATAAAACAGAAATCAGTTCCAAGGGGAAAGTAAAGATCACCACCATCCACCGCGCAAAAGGATTGGAATGGGATAAGGTGTTTGTTCCCTATTTGAACGACCAGCTTCTGCCGTTCTACAGCGTATCGGGACTCACGGAAAAACAGTTGGAAGAAGAACGCCGGCTGTGTTATGTCGCCGTTACGAGAGCAAGAAAAGAGCTGGATTTGTCATCCGTTGCGAAACTCGACAACAAACCATATTTCAAGGGAAACCTCAGTACGTTTATGATAGGCGCGGCAAGTAATAAATACGTGACTCTCTGAGCGTTTGCAGTAAAGCCGGGAACAGCATTAAAATTTTTGTATATAGGAATCTGCCATGCATCAAAGAAACCTCTGCATTGATGCGGAGGCTTCTTTGCTTTTTGAGAATATCTATGAATTTTCTGCCTTTAGATGCGGAAGGGAAATACGAAACACAAAAAGAGGATTTTTTTAAGGGGGATTTCACCAAAACGATGAAATCCCCCGATTAACTGAAAGTTGTCTATATTATCCATCTGGTCGAATACGTTAGACTTACGGCATCCGGGGCCAATTCTCCAGGAGACCTCAATGTCCTTCGCATCTTCTGGCGGAATGCAATCCTCCTGACGGCCGATGATCCGCCACACTCCCCCCTGCTCTGATTAGTATGAAAATACATAGGGGCGATTCTTGTATTGCTTGATCTATCGAGACTGTTCCGTGTTAATTATCACAATCAATCAACGAACAGGCCGTCAAGGTACTTGATCATTTCAATTTCAAGAGCATCTTCCAGGCGTTTGTAGGGAGCGCGGTACCGTACGCCTAATCCAAGGATCATGTTCTTCCAACTGGAACCAAGCAGACATACCTTGTCGCCTTCCTTTAACTCAGCAGTTGAAAGCGGACGTCCGGTTTCAAGATTGGCAGTTACAATTAAGTCGGGGAATGTAAACAACCGAACACCATCAGGGCTGTTTACCGCCATGTACTCGTTGCAGAAATACATTTCAAACTTCCCGTTGGGACCGATAACTTCAAGGTGTCCATAGTCCAAAGCGTTCTTGGTCTCTATAGTGACCGGTCCTACAGTTCCCTCTGCAATGATATCACCTTTGACGACTGCGCAGACACGTTTCAGCTTTTCTTCGGTCTGTGTTTTCTCGTTAAATTCCTGTCCAATCGCTTCGGCCAGTGAATAGCAGTCAATCGCCGAAGTACGCTCCAGGTACGGATAGTCAACTGGATTTCTAGCCACTTCAACCAGCCCGCCGGCATTGGATGCGCTCGTTCGGATAATTTCAGCTGCAGGATCAACTGCGGCAATCACACTAACTTCAAGATACCGGTTCTTTTTGGGGTCGCCGCCACAAGCCACCTGAATCACGGGCTTCGGCAGTGTTTGCAGCCCCAGAGAACCCATGCTGCCAAAGGGATGGGCACGCCCGTCACAGGCCGTATTGATCACCGGAATCCCCAGCTGAGCCGATGTCATAAACGGGCCAAAAGAGGATGCCGCTCCCATTTCACTGGGAATCAGTCCCCGAATTTCCCCTTGGGGAAGAGACGGATTGGCCTTCTGCAGTTCCCTTGTAATCTCAACAATTCTGGAATAAGCAGCGTCGCCACAATAGCTTTCTTTGGAGGCAGGGGAACCGACGCCGGAAATAGTTATGAAAAGAGCGTCAGGGCCGAATTTCTTCGCTTCTTCCATGGACATCATACTGACTTTTCCATCCGTTTTGTCAATGATATCCTGCCCTATATCACCGCTGCCGCCGCCGCCGCAGCCTAGAAACAGGCTGCCAGAAAGAATGTTTTGCGCTTGCTCTTTAGTGATTAGATCCATACATACTCCTCCTAATTTGGCTGCTGTTTATTTCTTCTTCGCCAACCCCAATGTCGCAGTAAAGAAGCTGTACAGAGCAGAGCCTGCCAGCGCGCCGGCACCCAGGATCGTCAAAATCTGGATGTTCTCCTTGTTCCGCTTCTCTGCGATAAGGCGAATCACCAATGCTGTCAAAATAGTAACACCATTCAGGGTATTGCCTACCAGAATACCAGTGGCAAACAGGATACCTACCTGACTCGACCCGAAAGCGGCCTGGATAATTGCACCAGGGATGGCCCAGATGATCAGCCATTTCGCAATTTCGGGAGTCGTGCCTGCGGCAATCGTGGAGGCATAGGTGTTGGAGATGGGGGCGAACATCCCCTGTCCATAATAGTTATTGGCAAACAAAAGCATCATCAGGAATGCGATGCCAAAGCCCAACAGCTCCGCATAATACTGCTGCCTGCGGCCAACGCGCTCCAACTCCGGGTCCTTTCCGTTCCCGCGCAGAATGTATCCGCACTTCAGGTCATAACCCATATCCGAAAAACACGGGCCGGTGGAGGCAGTATAGGCAGACAGGATACCCAACGGCAAAGCGGGGAAACCAATCAGCATACCAATGATCAGAAAAACAAACGCTGTGGCAAAACCGGGGAACCAGCCGGAATGCATAGCTGCGATACCTACCATCATCTCAGATATCAGCGCGGAGACGGCAGCAAAGGCGATCCACAGGATGAACATACCCGGACTCATTTGATACCAGAAACCGCAAATCACAGCGAGCGCGAGGGCCACTGCAGCATACGCAATATAGCCAAACCCAAAGGCATTGCGCATGTCCTTCATGCTGGAGGTGAATTGGGAGACGGCCGAGGAGTTGTTGTCATCCTTTTTCATCAGCATTCTTGCTGCCTGGATCAGGGAAACCATGCCGGCACCGATCATCAGACCATGACCAAGATAGGTAATGGACAGCGAACCCGAATCAAAATTGGCTCCAAGCACTCCTGCCGCAAAGGTGAAGTCGTGTCCAAACAGATTGAAGCCGATGCTGTTGGTCTTGACAACGCCAATGACCAGGCTGCCAACACCCAGTCCCATCATCGCGGCGAAATTGCCAAACCAGGCAACGCCCAGCAGGTCCATGGGCAGACCGATGGCCTTGCCCACCGCGCCGCCAGCCATACCAACCAGAAGTAAAACTGCCCGCTTGCCTTTGCGGATAACTGCCATGATCGTTTCTGCGGAAGCGACGCCCGGAGGCCAGGCACCCTCGCCGGGGAACATTGGCGTATCGTAGCATTTGTATAGGATGGTAGCGTCAATACAGGTGGCGAGTGTGCAGCCAATCAGCATGGGCACCATAAGATCGCTCCTCCCCATGACAATGGGTACGCCTACTGTGAGGAACATACAGTTTGCGATTGAGAATGTCGCACCGGAAATAGAAGTCTGGATGATATTCTGACGGTGTACACTGCGCAGTTTCATAAACGCCGAAATGGGAATGCGGGAAATAATGATAGCAACCAGTGCGCCAATCAAAGAGGTATTTGGTGTCGTACCAGTGTTTGCCATCAGTTCCAAGCCAATGATGCAGCCCAGGATACAAAGCAGGATGGTCAAAACCAGCATTCCCGGTTCCCACAGCTTTGGATGCTGAGCAGCAGTAATGTTCAACTGCTCCAGCGTCAAATCCTTTTGCTTATGTCTCTTTTCCATTTTCTTGTCTCCTTATTTTTTAGCCAGTTTGTCAAACGTGTCTTCGATGGATCTGTCACCTCCCATACAACGATTTCCAGCATTTAATTCTTATAATAAGAATCAAATATATATAATAGAAATCGTATTTTTTTAATCATATATTAATTTCCCATGCACGTCAACCTTCTGTTGCTTTAAATCACTAAATATGTCGATTTATACAACAAGAGAGCAGTTCCGTTTTGCATATTGCACGAAACTGCTCCCCTGCTTTGGCTATTTAATTGGTATACATTAGTATTGGTATCGTGTTACTCCCATTCTTCGATTGGCCTTATTGACCAATAAACGGGCCTCCTCGATTTGCTGCATCAGGCCATCTTCCGGTATATCCTCGATTAGGCCGCCAAAGCTTAACCCGGCGGACAGCTGATTGCTGGAGTTGTAAATTGGGAAGCCGATGGAATACAATCCCCCAGTCATAGCCCCCATCGTAAGATCAAATCCACGTTCCGCTGCAAGATTCAGGTCTGTCCGCAGTTGATTCTCTTCCTCTTGTGAAAGGCCGAAAGAGTGGATCAAGCGTTCTTGCTGGGCCTTTGGCATAAATGCCAGCAAAACCCGATTTGACGCTCCATGGTAAAGCGGATAGAGGCCGCCCTCAAACATGGATGTTCTTTTTCCGGTAGCCGGGGACAAAATAGAGAGGATGCACAAACTCTGCCCTACACAGGGGATCGTCAAAGCGATACTGCACTGTGTTTTTTCATAGAAATCCCATAACAGATCGCTGGTGACCCGCTTCACTTCATGGCGGTGGGCGGTGCAAAAGCCCAGCAGGATTGCTTTGTCCCCCAGGCCATACTGTTTGGTGACAGGTTCCTGATACAGAAAACCTTCTGTTGCCAACGTATATACCAACCGGTATGCAATCGGCGGAGTGACTTCCAGCCGCGCCGCAATCTCAGAAAGGGGCAGATAATTTTCATTTTGAAACAGCATCAGAACCTGAATTGCTCTGCCTGCTGTCTGTAGATAACTCACATTTTTCTGGCTTCTCTCCATGTTATCATTCCTTTAATAAGAATTATTTTTCTTATTTTAGGAATTATATGCCATACAGGTTACTTTGTCAATATCATATTTTATATATTTAACAAAATGTTTATGTTTTATATAGTTCTAAAAATCCCTACTTGCACGCGGTGCTTTATGTGGACTTAGATTTAGGGAATTGAT
>CAMWSZ010000095.1 GCA_947177005.1 uncultured Clostridia bacterium
AATCGCCCCCTGGGGCAGCGCAATCCCACTCCGCTGCTGTCTAGGCCCCTCGGTGAGTGATTTCGGAACAAGCTGCGGACGAGCCCCCAGCGGCAGAGATTTCGGAAACAGCTGCGGAAGAACCCCCAAAGGAAGAGCCTGTGGAAGCGGCTGTGCCGGTAGAAACTTATATGTCCCCCAGAAGAAGCGTCGCATTTATCGGCTCGGAATGCTATCCGTTTGTCAAGACCGGCGGCTTGGGTGATGTTATGTACGCCCTCCCCAAAGCGCTGGTGAAGCAGAACTGCGATGTAAAGGTCATTCTTCCGCGGTACAAATGCATCCCCTGGGAATACCAGCAGAAAATGATTTACCGCGGTTCCTTTACTATGGATCTCTGCGCAGACGGCCGGTCCTATTATGTGGGAATCATGGAGTATGTCTGGGACGGCGTGGTGTATGATTTCATTGATAATGAAGAATTTTTCAGCAGCGGAAATCCGTACACCAATCTCATTGATGATATCCCGAAATACTGCTACTTCGCCAAAGCGGCCCTGGCGGCGCTGAACTATATGGATTGGATTCCCAATATTATCCATTGCCACGACTGGCAGGCCGCACTGGTTCCCGTATATCTGAGAACCCAGTTCGTCAATACGAAGCTGACCACCGCTAAGACTATCTTAACAATCCACAATCTTCGGTTCCAGGGAATTTACAATATTCCTACGATCCGCTACTGGTCCGGACTGCCGGATTATGTCTTTAACAAGGACGCCCTGAAAACAGGGTATCAGGACGCCAATATGCTGAAGGGCGGATTGGCATACTCGAACATCATCACAACGGTGAGCCAGACCTATGCGGGCGAAATTCAGAGCGCATACTACGGCGAGACTTTGGACGCCCACCTGCGGTATCATTCCGGCAAATTGCGCGGCATCGTAAACGGCATTGACTATGATATCTGGAATCCCAGTACCGACGCCAGACTGTATGCAAACTACGACATCACCAACGTGCTGGACAAGAAAAAGGAAAACAAGCGCAGGCTTCAGGAGGAGCTGGGGCTTGTACAGGATGACCACAAGTTTGTCATCGGACTGATTTCCCGTCTGACAGACCAGAAGGGACTGGATCTGGTCAACGCCATTCTCCCGCAGGTCATGGACGAGCATACGCAAATCGTGGTGCTTGGCACCGGAGACGGGGTATACGAGGACTCTTTCCGGTATTATGAGAACGCATATAAGGGGAATGTATGCTCCAATATCATGTACGATGAAACGCGGGCCCACAGGATCTATGCGGGCGCAGATGCCCTGCTGGTTCCGTCCCGGTTTGAACCCTGCGGATTGACGCAGCTGATCGCCATGCACTACGGCACGGTGCCAATCGTCCGGGAAACCGGCGGCTTGAAGGATACGGTAGAACCCTACAATATGTACTTCAATACAGGCAACGGATTCACGTTTGACCGCTACGATTCCGGCCTGTTATTGGACGCCATTAACAGAGCCAAGACATTTTATTTTGAAAACCGCTGGTGCTGGGATGAAATGGTACAGCGGGATATGGATAAAAACCTGTCCTGGGAAAATTCCGCAAAACAATATAAGGACCTGTATCTGGACCTGACCTGGTAAGCGGCGAACGTTCCGGCAGCGCCCCGGCTTTCCCGTACCCGCAGAGCGTAAGTATCTCTGTTAACTCCGCCGCCTCGCTGAGAATGTCTTTCTGCTTCTCAAAAAATGCCGTGGTATGGCTGTATGTATGGTGATAGAATTGATATTCGTGCTCCTTGAAAAAAGGGGGTTGCCAAATGCCGCCAAGTCCGGTATAATAGCTCAGGCACTTTCAGAACAAAAATGAATCAACGAAGGAGGACTCTACGCTGTGAACGAACAAACAGCAGCCACTTCCGGCTCTTTCCTGATTATGATGATCCTTATGGTCGCCTTTATGTATTTCATGATCTGGCGTCCGGAAAGCAAGCGGAAAAAAGAGGCGGAGGCCATGCGCAGCAGCCTGAAAAAGGGCGATCAGGTCACAACGATTGGCGGGATTGTCGGTAAAATCGTGCAGGTGACGGATGACAATATCATCATCGAAACCAGTGAGGACCGTGTCCGCATGGAGATGACAAAATGGGCTGTTTCCACCAACAACAGCCAGCAGCCGGAGGAGAAAAAAGGCCGGAAGAAAAAGGACGAGCAGCCGCCTAAGATCGAAAGCGGCGACAACTGAGCAGAATAACCGGACCTCCCCGCAAATATACTGGTTTATCAGTAGATTTGTCGGGAGGTTCTGTTCATGTCTAAAGTCGTTATGTCTCTACCAAAGGGAATGATTAAAAACAGCATAGTCGGCGGACTGCTGGCGCTGGTGTCCTATACCGCCCTGCAATTGCTCTGCGCGCTCTTCATCGACAAGGGAATCCTGCCGCTGGAACATCTGTATCCGGCGGTGTGCGTCACTGCCGCGGCCGCCTCCTTTCTCGGCTGCGGCTACAGCGTTCTGCGGGGGAAGGGGACGTCTCTGTCCGTTCCGGTAGTGGTCGCCGTTTTCATGACCTTGACCCTTACTGCCGCGTTCCTCACCGCCGACGCCATTTCCATTGAAAACGGCGTCACCGGACTGGGACTGTCTATGGCCGCCGGCGGACTGCTGGCCGCGCTGGTTGGCAGCAATCTGCCGAAAAATTCGTCCCGTTCCCGCCGCCGGCGCCGGTAGAAGACTGTTCCGGGCTGTGTCAAGGGGTGAAAATAGACAAATTGGGAAAAAAGCCGTTTTTTGTGAAAATTTTTTGCCGGAAAGGGTGATTACTTTTTGTAATCACCCTTGCTGCCATATCTGGTATCGGACGGACAGTTCGCATACAAAATATGCCGTTTTTTCCTCCTTTATAGAATTTTTTTCCGGCAGATTCCGAAATGTTGATAGAATTTCGTTTACATAACATTGCCTCCCGCTTGGTGATATTTGACGAAAAAGAATCAAATTTCAGTTTTTCTCTTGCAAAATGAGAAAATTTGTACTATATTAATAGAAACTAGGTTCCATTGCCCGCAGCTTCTAAAACTTGTCCGCGCCGCATATGCTGTGGCGAGGTGATGGAAATGCGTGGACGGACTGTTTTGCGTACAATCCGATTAGGCCCGCCGTCTCTGCTGCGCGGACTGCTGCTGGCCCTGTTCTTCCTGACCGGTGCGCTGATCGGACATCTGTATGCCGGTTCCTGCGGCCGGGACGCTCAGGCCGCTCTGGATCAGTACCTGATGGATTACTGCGTCGTCTATGACGCCGGAAACGTTGCAATCCCGCTGCTCAGCTGCGCTGCAATCTACTTCGGCTACGCCGCGCTGCTGTTTCTGCTGGGATTCTCCTCCGCCGGTGTGGCGCTGATTCCCGTACTGTCGGGCGTGTTCGGCTTCTTCACGATGTATACCGTGTCCTGCTTCGTCCGCTGCTACGGCCGCAACGGCGTCCTGCTGGCTATGGGTATCCTGCTGGTACGCCTTCTGTTCACGCTGCCCTGCTTCCTGGTGCTGGCCGGGGAGGCGTGGCCGCTGTCGATTGAGCTGTTTCTGCTGTCCTTCGGACGCGGCAAACGCTCCGCTCCCGTGCTCTATGGCAGCCGCTATTTTCTTCTGTTTATCCTGTGCGCAGCCGTCTTAACAGTGGGCGTCTGCTGTGAACGGTTCCTGACGCCGCTGCTGTTCCGTCTGGCGATGAACGCGGTGCTGTAGGAACCCAAATTATAAAGAGGGGGGATACCTTTTGGCTAATTACATTGCGGATTATACCAATTACTTAAAACTTGAGCGGCATTCCTCGGAAAATACGGTGTCCTCCTATGTCCGGGATGTGACCCAGTTTTCCCACTACCTGTTGGAGGCGGAGGGGATTGATCTGTCCCGGTGCAAAACGGAACACATTGAGCAGTACCTGCTTTACATGGAGAGTAAAGGCAAAGCTTCCTCCAGTGCAGCCCGCAGCATCGCGTCGCTGAAATCCTTCTATAACTACATGCAGGCCAGAGGGTTTGTCCGCGTAAGCCCGGCCCGGCATCTGTCCCCGGTGCATACGGAGAGAAAACTGCCGCAGATCCTTACCGGTACGGAGGTGGAGCTGTTTCTGGAACAGCCCCAGTGCGTGGACGCCAAGGGCTACCGGGACCACGCCATGCTGGAGCTGCTGTATGCCACCGGCATCCGGGTCAGCGAGCTGATTAATCTGAACGTAGAGCATTTGAATCTTCAGGGGGGATTTATCCGCTGCTCCAGCCGGGGCAGAGAACGAATCATTCCGCTGTATGCCGGTGCGGTCAGGGCGCTGGCAGACTATATCAAGGATATCCGGCCGCGTTTGATTATCAATCCCCGGGAACCGGCCCTGTTCGTGAATATGAGCGGGGAACGTATGAGCCGTCAGGGATTCTGGAAAATTATCAAGTACTATCAGGAAAAGGCGCAGATCAAAAAGGATATCACGCCCCACACGCTGCGCCATTCCTTCGCCGCGCATCTGCTGGAAAACGGCGCGGACCTGCGCTCGATTCAGGAGATGATGGGACACGCGGATATCTCCTCTACCCAGATCTATTCCCATATGGTGAAACAGAATTTGCAGGATGTCTACCGCAAAGCCCACCCACGGGCATAACAGCCGTGCCTCCCGGCACGTTTTTGTAATAAGCCCAATCAGGAAAGGCGGACAGGAAATGATTGATTTGACACAGCACCATTTGTTTGACGGCGGTATGGGCAGTATGCTCCAAAAATCCGGTCTCGCAGCCGGGGAGTGTCCCGAACGCCTGAACCTGACCGCCCCGGATGCCGTCGCGGCAGTCCACCGCGCCTATGTGCAGGCGGGCGCGGACATCATTACGGCAAACACCTTCGGTGCCAGTCGCCGGAAGCTGGGGGAGGACCCCGTGCCGTATATCACGGCGGGAATCGCTCTGGCAAAGCAGGCGGGGGCCGTTTATACCGCGCTGGATGTTGGACCGCTGGGAGGTCTTTTGGAACCGTTCGGAGATATGTCCGTCGGCAGCGCCTTTGCGATGTTTGCGGAAATCATGGAGGCGGGCGAAAAAGCGGGTGCGGATTTGGTCCTGATCGAAACGATGAGCGATCTGCTGGAGGCCAAGGCCGCGCTGCTGGCCGCCAAAGAACACACCTCCCTCCCGGTTTTTGTCACCATGACCTTCGGCGAGGACGGACGCACATTCCTCGGCGTCAGTCCCGCCGCCGCCGCCGTTACGCTTACGTCGCTGGGAGCGGACGTGATCGGACTGAACTGCTCTATGGGACCGCGGCAGCTGCGGGGCGCGTTACAGGAGATTCTGCGCTGTACTCATCTGCCGGTGATGATCCAGCCCAATGCCGGACTGCCCCGTCTGGAAAACGGACAGACTGTCTACGATGTGGGTCCGGAAGAATACGCGGACTGCGCTAAGGCTTTTCTGGAGGACGGCGCGGCGATTCTGGGCGGCTGCTGCGGTACAACGCCGGAGCATATCCGCGCACTGCGTCCGCTGCTGGAGGACCGCAGGCCGGTACAGCGCCGTCCGGACGGCAAGTGCCGTCTCTGCGGCTGGCAGAGTATGGTGGAGCTAACGGATACTTCTATTGCCACGGTCGGCGAGCGGCTGAACCCGACAGGCCGTCAGAAGATGAAGGCGGCGCTCTATCAGAAGGACTATGACTATGCCTCCGGCATCGCGGTTGAACAGCAGGAGGAGGGCGCTGATTTTCTGGTTGTGAATGCCGGACTGCCGGACATCGACGAGACGGAAGCGCTCCCACAATTAGTTTTAGCCATCCAGAAGGTATCGCCGCTGCCGCTGGTGATCGATTCCTCCAACCCCGCGGCACTGGAAAAGGCGCTTCGGGTCTGCCGGGGACGCCCGATGCTGAACTCCGTACACGGAAGTCCGGAGAGTTTGAAAAACATACTGCCCCTGGCCGCAAAATACGGTACTGGGCTGGTGGTCCTGGCATTGGATGAGAACGGAATCTCCGGGGATGCGTCCGAGAGGAAAGAAACCGCTCTGCGGGTGGC
The DNA here is from genome assembly GCA_947177005.1 of uncultured Clostridia bacterium. Classification (GTDB taxonomy): domain Bacteria; phylum Bacillota; class Clostridia; order Oscillospirales; family Oscillospiraceae; genus Pelethomonas. Next base: position 6,049 of record CAMWSZ010000095.1, read on the forward strand.
CTGTGCGGCGGAGGCGGCGGGCGTCAGAAAGACGGATATCTTTATTGACTGTCTGGCAATGGCGGCTTCTGTCAGCCAAAATATCGTAATGGCAGCTCCAGAGGCCATTCGCCTGGTACGGGACGCGGGATATAAAACGATTCTGGGCGTGTCCAACGTCAGCCACGGCCTGCCGGGACGGGATGCCGTCAACTGCGCCTATCTGGCGATGTGCCTGTCCGCCGGTTTGAATGTGTCAATTATCAACACCGGCTCACGGCCGGTCATGGATATTCTGGACGCCGCTAAAGTTTTAATGGGAGCGGATACGGATTCTCAAAATTATATCCGCTGTCACAGCGGCGTATCTGAAAAACTGCCGGAAACCGAAAACCCGGATTTGCGGACCTTGATTATCAGCGGGCGGAAAGGTGAAGCTCCTGCCGCCGCAGAGCTTGCGCTGACACAAAAGCCCCCGCTGGAGGTCATCAATCAGGACATCATCCCCGCTTTGGATGAGGTGGGGGAGCGGTACGAACACGGCACGCTGTTCCTGCCGCAGCTTATGGCCTCCGCCGAAGCGGTGAAAGCGGCTTTCGCGGTGGTAAGCGGACGTCTGCCCCAGGGAACAGAAAATAAAGGTACAATTTTGCTGGCTACCGTCAAGAACGACGTACACGATATCGGCAAAAATATTGTAAAAATGCTGCTTTCCAACTACGGCTATCATGTGATAGACTTGGGTCGTGACGTAGCGCCGGAAACGATTGTCCAGGCCGCGCTGGAAACCGGCGCGCCGCTGGTTGGACTCAGTTCGCTGATGACCACTACCGCGCAGAATATCGCCGTTACCATTAAGGCTCTGCGTGCGTCCGGCGCACCCTGCAAAATCATGGTGGGCGGGGCCGTCGTGACCCAGGAGTTTGCCAGTCAAACCGGCGCGGATTTCTATACAAAAGATGCCGCACAGTCGGCAAAGGTGGCGGCGCAGGTGTTCGGTGGCTGACCGGGAGAGAAGAAAATCTTCTTTTCTCCCTTGACAAATCCGCCCCGGTTGGCTATACTACAACTCATACAAAAGGCAGTGAAGGGAAGGAGTACGCATATTTTGGGGTTACAGAGAGTCGCCGTCTGGTGCAAGGCGTCCCCCGAAGGTGCGGAAGGTCGTCCCGGAGCTGCGTTCCTGAACCACAGTAGGGAACGCCGGGTCCTCCCGTTACAGAGATTTTTGAGCGCCCCGTCAGGGGAAGCCAGGTGGTACCACGGTCTTCTTTCGATCGCCCTGAGCAGTTTCTGCTTAGGGCGGTTTTTTGTGCCGCGGAAGAGGGGGAAAGTATGGAATTCCAGATTGAGACGGTGATGAACCGCAAAATCATGACCGCATTGGCAAAGTCGGCCCGCAAAACCATGCGCCGGAAACGGAACATTCTGATTCGTACCTTTGGAACGGCTGCCTGCATCCTGGCGGTGATGTCCGGGGTCATGCGCAGTGCCGCCGGAGATCCGCACGGTTGGATCGACCTGCTGCTGGCGGCGTGTCTGCTGGCCTTCATCCTGCTGGAGGACGCGATAAACGCCTGGACGGCTATGCGGCAGGTCCAGCCGGGGAATGATGAGATTTTTTCTGTCTTCCGTAATGACGGCTATACCAACTCCACCAGTCTTGCCGAGGGCAACTGGACCTACGATAAAATACAGGCCGTCTGCGAAACAAAAAACTGTTTTGTGCTTCTGCTGGGCGTTCAGCAGGGACAAGTATACGCAAAAGACGGGTTCTCAAAGGGAAGCGCGGAGGAATTCCGCAGCTTTATCAGCGAACGGACCGGGAAACCGGTACAATATATCAAATAAAACAGGAGAGTTCACATGAGAAAAGAATTACCGAAAATTTATGACCCACAGGAGGTAGAGGGAAAGATTTATCAGGCGGGGTTGGATGCGGGCTGTTTCCGCGCCGCGCCGAACCCGGATAAAAAACCGTTTTCTATTGTCATGCCCCCGCCGAATGTGACGGGCCAGCTGCATATGGGCCACGCAATGGACTGCACACTGCAAGATATCCTGACCCGTTTTAAGCGGATGCAGGGATTTGAGGCATTGTGGGTTCCCGGTGTGGACCACGCGGGAATTTCTACACAGGTAAAGGTAGAAGAGGAGCTTCGGAAAAACGAGGGCATCAGCCGCCATGACCTGGGCCGGGAGAAATTCCTGGAGCGGGTATGGGATTGGAAAAACAAATACGGTGCGCGTATTGTGGAGCAGCAGAAAAAAATGGGTGTCTCCTGCGACTGGGACCGCGCCCGCTTTACGATGGACGAGGGCCTTTCCAGAGCTGTACGGGAAACCTTCTGCGAGCTGTACGATAAGGGCCTGATCTACAAGGGAAGCCGCATTATCAACTGGTGTCCGCACTGCGTCACAGCCCTTTCCGACGCCGAGGTGGAGTACGAGGATAAGCCCGGACATCTGTGGTATATCCGTTACCCGCTGGCCGGCGGCTCCGGTGATCTGGTGGTCGCCACCACCCGGCCTGAGACCATGATGGGCGATACCGGCGTGGCGGTGAACCCGGAGGACGAACGGTTCCGGCATCTGGTGGGGAAAACCTGCATTCTGCCAATCATGAACCGCGAGATTCCCATTGTTGCGGATGATTACGTTGAGCTTGGCTTCGGCACCGGCGCGGTGAAGATGACCCCCGCCCATGACCCCAACGATTTCGAGGTGGGACTGCGGCACAATCTGGAGACCATTCGCGTCATCAGCGACAACGGTACGATCAACGAAAACGGCGGGCCGTACAACGGCATGGACCGCTATGAGTGCCGGAAAGCGGTTGTCAGGGATTTGGAGGAGCAGGGCTATCTGGTTAAAACAGAGGATTACAGCCACAGTGTCGGCACCTGCTACCGCTGTAAAAACGATGTGGAACCGCTGATTTCCGCGCAGTGGTTTGTAAAAATGGAGCCGCTGGCGAAAGAAGCCCTGCGGGTGGTGAACGAGGGTGAGGTCCGCTTCATCCCGGAACGCTTTTCCAAAACCTACACCAAC
>CAMWSZ010000096.1 GCA_947177005.1 uncultured Clostridia bacterium
TCTCTTCTTCTCCGCTTAGTCTGCACCGGTTCTTGTTATAAATTTCACCATATTTATTGGGATTGTGAAGTCTGCCGGATGCCGTTCGACGAAACTTTGTCATATCTTAAAACATGTGAACCAAAGGATATTCTTTGCCTGGGCGCAAGCAAAGGAGAGCGAAATTCCATGTTGAACCGTCTGGAAAGCGAATGCCCGGAAAAGTTCAACAAATTTACTGTTTGGGCAAAGATTGACGATAAGAGCGGAGGTTCGACCTCTCCGAGGAAAGACAACGCAATTTTTACGACCTATGACGGAAGCAAAGGAATGGAGCGGGATATCTGTGTGGTTATGGGTGTGAATCTTCCCTTCTCCGCCAGAACATTCGCAAAGTACTGGAAAGAATATTACGAGGGTGTATCAAAAACCGATAAAAAGAGAAAAAAGAAAGCTGCCCTGAACGAAACCATTTAAACTGGGCTGTCCGAAAGTCTCCGTATCCCGTCCCGTAAATACAGGGATGGGATATTTTTTTGTGTCAATGTTCTGATTAATATTTTTATATATTTTTTCATATTATTCCTCAACTTTAAATATCAAGGCTGAAGTTTAACCGGCATCCTTTTTACAGAAAAAATATTAATTGGAGGAATGAAAATTATGAAGGCAGCAATGGAAAAGGTTACCAAGATCGCTGGGCACGACAGTTTGGAATACGATTTTTCCAAAGAAAATCCCTGGGCGGACGAGAAAATGTCTGACTGCGGCATGAATGAGTCTGTGCCTTCCCTCAGCATTTCGGTGGATGACGTGATGGACGATGCGGATAGTGATGAAGCTTTTTATAACGAGGCGTTGACGCTCTTTGCCAGCTTAAAACAAGCGGCGGAAGATGCTGCCCATACATGGGATGCTGCCCATGGTACAGACAGCAATGACAGTGATGAGGCGCTTTGCGGTAAAGCAATGGCTCTTTTCGAGGATCTGAAACAGGCGGTGGAAGACGCTGCGTCTATGTGGGATTCCGCCCACGGCGCTGAGGCTGCTGTGCAGAACCGTGTTTCTGCCAGATTCGATCATTCTGAGGAATTTATTCCTCAATGGTTCGAAAAACATGACAGACACATTCGCTCTATTGTTAAAAAGTTTGAAAAAACTATCAATGATCCTATGTACACAATGGAGGATCTGATGCAGGAGGCGTATCTTGCTGTTTTTCGCGCTTTTGAAAAATATAATCCGGCTAAAACACTGTGGTATGATCCATCAGCATATTTCAATGTTGTTATCTATAAAAGGATGCAGGAACTTTATCGTGCGGCTCATTCCGCAAAAAGGAACCTGTATTCGGAAGTCTCTCTTGAAGGCTTCGATTTTGAAGGAACGGATGACATTGAAACAGATGCGAAAAGCGGACGGCATGCGGCAAACGGCATTGTAGCCGCCAGAGACAATGTAGAACAGATTGTTATTGACCGCGATAATGTACTTCGGGCGCTCAACAGCCCCAATAAAAAAATGAAACCCATCCTTGAACTGGCCGCATTGGGATATTCACAGTGTGAAATCGCAGCGTACTTCAATCGTTCTCAATCAGGCATCAGCGGTATCTTAAGCAAAATCAGAAAGGAATTAACAGCATGAAGGTAATTGAATTTCAGGAAGTTCAGAACCGGACATCCCAGGTTCATGATACATCCATTGATAAAAAGCTGTCGAGAATCCAGTTTTCTCTTGAGGATTTAAACAGACGGCTGAGTTTTATTGAATATAATAAGCTCAATGTTCCTGATCTTCAGGAGGTTTTTGCCGGATATACGCCATTTCAGATGGAGGAGCGTGCAGTCCCTCTTGTCACACTCTTTTCTCGCAGCAGTATTCTTTTGGGCGTTTTTCTGTGCGAACTGAAAGAACTGATGGATGCATATGTGGGCAGCGGCAGATCCGGGATGGTTGAGGCGCAGATTGTGAAAATCAATAGCCTGGTGTCCTATATCACTGATTTGCGGGAAAAGCATATCAACACATATGGACGAAATGTATGTGCGGCGTTTAACCGCCGTCTTCTCTCTCCGGCGGGACAGAACAATACTGAGCTTGACGCACTGGAGCTGCTGCTGATTCGGTTTTTTGGCTCCGCAAATCCGGATGGCGGCAGAATTCTGAATCTTTGCCGCTTGAAAGAGCTGATTTGTTCCGTTGGAGCCCAAACAGGCTGTCTTTTAGAAGCAATGAAATTAACCGGCGCTATTGATAAGCTTGCTGCACAGCCTGCTGAAAATCCCTCTGTACCAGCGGATGCGGGGGCTTGGTCTGAAAAGATCAGAACATTGATCCTTACCCTCCAGATTAAGATGGCGCATTTGCAGAAAGATTTGGACGAAACAATCCGTGAACTGAATTTGAACGGAGCCGGACAGAAAGAGCTGTTTCAGGATATTTCTTTGGAAAAAGTCCGTGAGCTGGTATCCTATCTGTACCAAAAATTTATCCAGACCGATTATCTTTTGAGATGTTATGAGGCGGAGCTTCGGTTTGCGCTTATGGAGTATGACCAGACGCAGTTTTCCGGGGCGGTACAAAATTCTGTTAAGACTGTGCGGCGGAGTATCGCTCTCCTTCAGCAAACCTATATCCAGAAGTATCCTGTCAGGATTGCCGCCGCCCTCAAGCGCAGGCTTGGCGTGTACGAAGTCACCGGCGATGCTGCCAGACAGCTGGATCAATCCCTCGTCTATGCTTTTGATATGGGGATTATGCAGTTGAACGATACCCAATGTCCGGGACTCCAGGAGCTGCAGGAACTTCTTGTATCACTTGGGAAACTCCTGGGTTTGGAAAAGGATGCGGAAGCTGTCTTGAATGGTATCCGCGCCCTTGAAATTTGATACAAAAGGCAAACCGCCCCCTCCGTTTGGAGAGGGCGGCATTTTTTACCTCTGCGCTGCCCAGCAGGTTTCTTTCCACAGTACGCCGGCGGTTCCCATAAAACGGTAAATCATTCTGATCAGCGCTGTGGCGGATATTTTCGTTCTGCCCAGTACTGCTGACCAGCTGATTACCATTCTGTTTTCATCCAAAGAAATTCTTGCGCCGGTATAGGCATTATTAAGAGAGTTGAATTGTTCGAGAAGTGTTTTCCTTTCTTTGGATGTAAGGGATTTTATCTTCCCGACAGCTGGCATGATGATTTCCAAATCACGTCCGAGATCGTTTTCATTGAAAAGGATGTAAATATCTATCAGTTCGCCGCCGACATCCATACTTTCCTGGATACGTACCGCCCAGACGCTTTTTTCCTGATCACAGAAGCATTTGACTGGATAATTGTTAGAGCTTAATACAGAAGACAGAAAATAGAGCATGGATTTGTCACTTTCCGGTGTTTCGATGGGAGCTAAATTAAGCCCGTTCCATTTGGATTTCTCAGGAATCATCAAGCTTCGTTCCCTGCTGCCGTTGAGGATTGCTTCCTCAAAAGTAAGTCCCCGCCTTGCCATTCTGGCCCGAATGGTCTGCATAGGCAGTTCATACGCCCTTGCCGCCGCTTCTCTGGACGGATAGTTCACGCCTGCTATTGTACAGGGCGTCACATGCCCCGCCTGATTTTTTACCAGCTCGTTGATGGCGGCCTCATGGGATATTTTCTTCTCTTTTGACAGCGTATAGACCCGGTGTGACGGAATTCCATATGCCCCCGCCGCCTCCACCACAGAACGGTACTGAACATGATTGACTGTGATGGTCTTTCCTCTTCCCGGCGCAGAGGAATACCGGCGCTTCAGTGAGTTCTGACGCAGGGCTGCAACAATCTCATCCCCTGACTTCCCTTTCCGTAAATGATATTTCACGGATGTGTACTTGAATCCGTAATGTTCGCAAAAGTCCATTACGGTATATTTCTTTCCATCCGCTTCCAGCAGCTGCTCTTTGTATGCCATTCGCATAACCTCCTTTGGTTTAATAGTACCCTTTGCTGCCGTAAATTATACTCACGATGCAAAAAGAGTATTTGTTTGAGTTTTTTCCCGGTGACGGCTTGTCCATATCTTTTTTGCCAATTAAGAATGATTGAATTTATTATAGCACAATAAATAAGAAAATTGGGGATTTTTTTGAAAGTTATAAATATTTTAGATATTTTTTATTTAATTAGCATATTATAAAAATATCAAAAAGCTGAGAAGTTGCATACGTTTTTGAGACCATATTGAGAAATTGAGATGACTTATTTTAAAAAAATATTTTTAAATTTGTACCGGATTGATACAGTCCTTCGAAAAAAATGATGATGGAGAATGGAGGTACAGATCATGTCTGAGGGTATCCTGTTTCCCAATAAACGCTATTCAGTGATTTACGCAGATCCTCCCTGGTCCTACCGGCAGTGCGGGACAAACAGTAAAAGCCGCGGTACGGCGGCTAAACACTATTCAACAATGACTACAGAGGATATCTGTGCAATGCCGGTCCAGTCTATCTGCGAACCGGCGGCGAAGCCCCTTTTGAGGGACACAGCACAAAACCGGATGAAACCCGCCGCAGAATTGTTGAACTGCTGGGAGACGTCCCCCGCATCGAATTGTTTGCCCGCCAGCGGGCAGATGGCTGGGATGCCTGGGGCAATGAAGTCCCGGTGTGATCCGGATACATAGCGTCTGCCCCACTCTGCTTGAGAATCGGAGCGGGGCTGTTTTTGATATTTTCTATCCTTTCAGCATATAAAATTAAAATTGAAAGCAAAGGCGAAAAGAAAAGGATGTATTTCAAAGTCGAAGGAGGCAATATCATGGGTATTCAGGATTTCAAGGCAGGACAGCGCGTCGCTGTTCTCTGCGGGCGGCCCGAAAACATCAAAGAGACACAGCTTGCTACTGTTTCCAGAGTGGATCGCAAAATCGTCTATATCATTTTGGATGGGTTCTGTATGGAAACAGGGTACTGTCTCAGAAACAAGAAGGATCGCTATCTTGTTGAAAATATTGAGGTCGGTACTCCTGCCATGCTGTTTCCCAACAAGCAGGCGGCGGATGATTATATCGAACTAATGGAACTTCGCAGCTGGTTTCTTCAGGCGTTTAACTGGTCAAAAATCGACCAATATACAGCCGGAGAACTCCGTGCAGTAAAGCAAATTCTTGAAAAATAGGATGCTGTTTGTAAAAGGAGGAATCGTTCATGAAAAAACGAATTGTCAGTATCCCTTATGGCGGCACATTTTATATTTCTCAGGAATTTAACGGCGATAGAAAAGAAGCTCAAACGCTTCAGTTTTTTCCTATGATTCCCTTCTGGGAAGATGTTGCTGCCCTTTTCAAAGGGGTGCAATCTGTGCGGGCTTTTGAAATTGCTCTTGAAAAGGCGGAAGAACTGTACCGGTATAAACATGTTCCCCTAAAAGAGCAGTCTGTGCTTCCAAAAACAGAGGAGGTTTGGCAGATGATGGACAGCGAGCTTGAACTCTATTCCAGATACGGCAAACTAGTTTTTTGAGAAATGCTGTCAGGAGAAAACAGATATAGATTCAAAAGAGAAACAATATGGCAAAGCTTCTGTCCGTGCTGCATTTGGCTGTACATTTGTACTTATTGCAGACAACAACGGCAGATCTGTGGCCTGGACTCGATTCAATACACGAAAATCCCCTGTCCCGGAAACACGGACTCCGGCCGATGATACCGCCAAGGCTGCCGCAGCGCAGGGAATTAAGTTTGTGGAAGTCAGTATCAAAGGGTTTGGGCGCGGATGTGCGGCTGCCTTTCAGGCGCTGCAAAATGCTGGGATTGAAATTACCATGATAAAAGACAAAACGCCCATCCCGCATAATGGCTGCCGTCCATCAAAATCACATTAAAAAGGCTGAAAACGACGCTGCTCCGGATTATATCCCGAGGGTACATTTTTCTGTTTTTGGTGAAGCCGGCGGTACTCTATAAAGCTGTAACAAACCGCTGAATTACCAAGTGCGGCGTAAAGCCCCTGGCTTTAGACAAGGGGAGCAGTTCAGAATGAGGTCACAAATACCAATCCGCACTTTTGGGTTATTGCATATTTGCTTCTCCCGCTTTTTCCTATTGAAAAGCCATCAGCGTCCCGGGAAAATCCCTGGGACGCTGATCGATTCAGATAAAACGCTCAAGGTACTCTCTGTCTTTTGTGAAAACGGGCGGCTCTTTATCAATCACCCATTTGCACCTTGTTACAGTCACGATGTTCTTTGGATCGAGTGGACTGGCTTTTGTGAATGCGATTTCTGTTTTGATACAGCAGGCTCCGCGTTTGCAGTCGGCTGGATAGTCGTTCCAGTTGATGCCAAACTGTTTCCACAGCATATCCTGAAGCTGACTGCAATTTTTTCCGCAAAGCTGCTTTGTGGAAAAATGCATCTGAGCAACTGATTCAATACTGTTTCGTGTGGCGTCCTGCTGCCGCCAAATCAGGTTGTTGCAGACCTCTTCTTTGGGAATATTGAATGCACGGGCGTCAAATGACGCTTTGAAGAATTTTTTGGTCAGCTGAATTAGATACTCCCATTCCTTCTTGTCGTTGCTGATAGCTGCCGCGCTGCATTCATATTCCTCTATTTTTTCCTGCACTGTTTCCATGAAGAATTTGTTGAATGCCAGAGTTGACATAGACGCTGCGATGCTGCACAGCTTCTGAATGCTGTAGTTGAACCAGGCACCTGTCTTGATAGTTGCGTAGTCGGTAAGTACCAGAGTGATTTCGTCCGACTGGGTATATCCCAAAACGCACCCTGGAATATTTTCGCACAGGTATTTCATCGTATTCTGCATGGTACCTTTGAGGATGCGGTCAAATGGCTTTTTCATCCCTTTTGTAAATGTATGAAATGCGTTGCCGTCAAGCCGGATAATGACGGGAACCCGACGGACAAGGTGACTTTTTGTGACAGCTTCGTAACTTTTCATGCGATATTCAATCGAGGCATTGTTTGTACTCATTTTACTTCTCCTTTTTGTCGGTTATCCTGATTTTTGGGGGTAAATTGTTGTATGCGGGATTAGAGAAAAATATTTGACATAGTGCGTTATAATACTGTTGTATTGCTTTGAAGGGAGTTTTTTGTGATATGAATTATGTGATGTCTGATATACATGGGGAGCAGGACCGGTATGCTCGAATCCTGCAAGAGATCCAGTTTTCTCCTGATGATACTCTATATATTATTGGGGATGTGATCGACCGCTTCCCTTTTGGTGTGGATATTTTGAGAGATATTATGGCTCGCCCTAATATTCAGCTTATTCTGGGTAATCACGAACTGATGTGTTTAAAAACATTCGGAGAGCATAATGAGGCTAAGGCAAAACAGCTTTGGATGAATAATGGCGGAGAACCAACCTACAACGACCTGATAAGTTTGCCGTCTGGGGAACGAAATGCTGTTCTGTCATATTTGTCAGAATTACCCAATCATCTGGATATTCGAGTAAACAGGCGAAAATTTCATCTGGTCAACGGGTTCCCTGCCAAAACTGTCGAGGAGCGGGTTTGGCACCGGCCCTCATATACTGACCGCAATCCCTTCTGGGATAAAAGAACGGTAATAATCGGACATACCCCTGTATTTTGCCTCACGGGAAATGCGTCTGTAGATATATTCCGTTGTTTGAGGGGTGAAATGGGTTCTGATGAATTTTTCAGGATTGAACATGCAAAAGGATTCATTGATATTGACTGCGGATGCGGAAACTTTATGAATGCCCGCCGGTTAGCCTGTCTGCGGCTGGAGGATATGGCTGAGTTTTATGCCTGATTTTATAGTTCTTTCGTGTAGATTTTTTGCGGGGGTTTTTGTGTGATGAAACAACATCGGGCTTCAAATTGCAGAACGTCTCCTGGTTTGCATAGCTACCCCTTTTCACGATTCCTGTTCGAATATCTGTTCCGCAGCTGCGTCAACAGCTTTTCGTCCTCATTTTTCTCATAAAAACACCGCCAAAAATTGAACTGACTGACAGTATCCGCATCATTTTCAGACAGCGGCACCTGTAAATACCTGATCCAGTCATCCAGGTAGATGATAGAACGCTTCAATGGAATGTCCCAGCCGGTCTCCCCTCTTGTTCCAGAAATGTCTTTTGTATGAATGCAGTCTCGAATAAAATACACGATATGGGTATCCGCCGATGTGGAGTTCACTGCGTAACTGTCGGCGATAATAGTACAGCGTCCTCCGGCTGCCAAAACAATATCCATGACCAGTTTATCCAACTGCTGCGGCGAATAAGAAAGATGAGACGAAATGACTTCTGATGCCTGCATAGAAATCGATTCTTCGATATCTTTTACGAAAACAGGGTTGTCAAAGCATACGTTTTTTACTGCATCCCCTAAATCCATCCCATGCAAAAACAGGTGGATTCGCGTCTGGTATTCCGTCTGCTGTGCTTCCGCCAGGGCCCTGCCAGCAATTTCTTGCAGCATTCTTGCCTGTTTCAGGGTAAAGGCAACTGTGGATTGAGAGCATTTCAGCTCCTTTGCGATCTCTTTCTGGGTCATGCACTTCCTGGTCATCTCCAGAACCGCCGCTTGTTTTTCCGTCAAAGCCGGCACGCCGGGCGGATTCCTGTTTTCATAGCTCATGGAACGATTCGGCAGTTCCCAGGGGCGGACAGTAGCGTAAGCGGTTTTAATCAGTTCCTGGGGAAACAGTCCGGAAGCTTCCGCCTGTCTCTTTGTTTTGCCGGCAAGTATGAACTTCACTAAGGCTGTCTGTTCTTCACGGCGCTTGGCAGCCGCCTGCTTCTCTTCCTCGCTTTGCTTTGGTTCTGTAAAGTTTCTGTTGTACATAATGCGGACTCCTTTATCTATTAATATATTGACCTGTTTATCAAATCGATATATACTATGCAAAGAAGGAATATATTATCAGAAGAACTGAACGGGTTTTGTCAACAAAAAATCGGTCGCATGCTGTTAAAGCCGGCGTCCGATTTTTGTAACTGGTTATTTTGTTTTTTTATCCTTTGGGATACAGTTCCGTATCAAACAAGGTATATCCCAGAGCTTGAAGTACTGTATCTGTTTCGTCCGGATCAATACCGTTGTCCGCAAGGACC
>CAMWSZ010000097.1 GCA_947177005.1 uncultured Clostridia bacterium
CTCCGCGGAGGCCCAGCGCCTCCACTACGACCTGCGCAGCGTGATCCCCAGCAATACCGAGCTGATGGAAGATGCGTCCATTGCCGCCGATCCGGTGGTTATCGCGCAGAACGACACCTTCGACCGTACCAGCAAGCTCCAGCCCTTCGTCCCCAAGATGACGAACTGCTGGACCCCCGTGGAAAACATGGGCCGGGCCATCCGCAACGGCACCACCACCCATGACAACGCGGCCGAACAGACCAGAGCCATGAGCGACGCCATGAACAGCGACGGCATCAGCTGAGAGGAGGGAACGAAATCATGACATCAACACAATTGAGCATCCACGCGGCCAGGGTCCAGCGGGACCGCTTAGGGAGTCTCGGGGTCGTGCAGGCCCTCCGTGACGGAGGGGTTGAAACGAAAGCTTCCGCTTTCGTTATGGGACTTGGCAATATTGTACATAGACAGGCAGTCAAAGGCGTTTTGTTCCTGGCCGCAGAAATCGCCTATATCATTTTTATGGTGCGCAGCGGCTTCCACAATCTGGCTATGCTGGTATCTCTCGGTTCCGTCCAGCAGGAGGAGATCTGGAACGAGGAGCTGCAAGTATACCTCTATACCAAAGGCGATCAATCCATTCTGCTGCTGCTCTACGGCGTGGCAACGATTCTGGTCACAATCGTCATGTTCTGGATCTGGCGGGGGACGGTAAAGAGCGCGTTCAAGGCGGAGCTGTGCGACAAAAACGGCTGGCCTGTTAACACCTTCTCTCAGGACCTCCACGGCCTGCTGGATGAAAACCTCTACCGTCTGCTGATGACGCCCTCCATGTTCTTTATCGGCGTCCTCACCATTCTGCCTCTGATCTTCATGATCTGCATGGCCTTCACCAACTACAGCAAAATCGGCGATCATCTGGTTTTGTTCGACTGGGTGGGTCTGGAAAACTTCGCCACCCTCTTCGACGGCGGCAGCGTGCTGGGCGGCACGTTCTGGTCGGTGCTGGCCTGGACGCTGGTCTGGGCGTTCTTCGCCACCTTTACCAACTATTTTGCGGGTATGGTGCTGGCTATCGTCATCAACCGGAAGGATACCAAAATCAAGGGCTTCTGGCGTTTCTGCTTTGTAATTTCCTGCGCGGTGCCGATGTTCGTGTCCCTGCTGATTATGCGGACCATGCTCCAGCCGGAGGGCGCGGTAAACGTGCTGCTGCGGAACATGGGCCTCATCGCCTCAGACGCCAGCCTGCCGTTCTTCACCAACGCCACCTGGGCACGGGTCACGGTCATCATTATCAACATCTGGGTGGGCGTGCCCTACACCCTGCTCCAGCTCACAGGCGTGCTGCAAAACATCCCCGGCGATCTCTACGAGGCCGCGGATCTGGACGGTGCCAACAAAGTGCAGCAGTTTTTCAAGATCACGCTGCCCTATATGCTGTATGTCACGACGCCCTATCTGATTGCCACCTTTACCGGCAACGTGAACAACTTCAACGTGATTTACCTGCTGAGCGAAGGCCAGCCGGTTGTGGACCTGTCCTCCACCGCGGGCGCGACAGACCTGCTGGTCACCTGGCTGTACAAGCTGACCATTGATAAACAGTACTATAACATCGGCGCGGTTGTCGGCATCCTGACGTTCATCATTCTGGCCATTGGCTCGCTGCTGACCTACCGCAACAGCAAGTCTTACAAAGAGGAAGGGGGATTCTGAGCATGAAAACGAAAAGCGCCAAACAAACCCGGCTTATCAACAATATTATCGTCCATGTGGTTCTGGCCGTACTGGCCTTCATCTGGGTATTTCCGGTGCTGTGGGTGGTGATGACCAGCTTCCGGGCGGAAAAAGGCTCCTATGTGTCCACCTTCTTCCCCAAGTCCTACACGCTGGACAACTATATCAAGCTGTTTACCGACACCACCCTGCTGAACTTCCCGAAAATGTTCATGAACACGCTGATTGTAGCCATTTTCTCCTGCCTGCTGTCCACGTTCCTGCTGCTGAGCGTGTCCTACTGCCTGTCCCGTATGCGGTTTAAGATGCGCAAGCCGTATATGAACATGGCAATGGTTCTGGGACTGTTCCCCGGCTTTATGTCCATGATCGCGGTGTACTTCATCCTGAAGGCCGTGGGACTGACCGAAGGCAATCTGATCCGTGTCGCGCTGGTGCTCTGCTATTCCGGCGGCGCGGCGATTGGGTTCCAGGTGGCGAAGGGCTTCTTTGACACCACCCCTTACGCTATTGACGAGGCGGCCATGCTGGACGGCTGTACCCGCTGGCAGATTTTCACCAAGATCACCCTGCCCCTGTCGAAACCCATTGTCATCTATACGATCCTGACCTCCTTCATCAATCCTTGGGTAGACTTCATTTTCGCAAAGGTCATCTGCCGCGCCAATGCCGACCAATATACGGTTGCGATTGGCCTGTGGCGGATGTTGGAGAAGGAGTATATTGACAACTGGTATACCTGTTTTGCCGCGGGCGCGGTGCTCATCTCCATTCCGATTGCGCTGTTGTTCCTGAAGCTGCAAAAGTATTATGTCAACGGCACCAACGGCGCGGTCAAGGGATAATCCAACTCACTTTTTCATACGGGCGCGGTTCAACTCAAAAGCTGGGCCGCGCCCACTCTATTACTATAATGATGAGGACTATGACAAACACACAACAATATTTCAATTCTGAGGAATTTGAGAACAAATTCCATTGCAGTGCCTCCTTAGGGGCTTTTCCTTCCGCGGCGGGGACGGTTTTCCGCCTCTGGGCGCCAACGGCGGAGGCGGTGGCGCTCCGGCTCTACCGTTCCGGCGACGGCGGCGGTGCGGAGGAATTTCATGCTATGGCGCCGGCCGGACGGGGCATGTGGGTCTATGAAACCCGCCGGAACCTGGACGGATTCTATTACGACTACGAGGTGGAGGTGGACGGCGTTCTCCGCGTCACCGCCGACCCCTATGCCAAAGCCTGCGGCCTGAACGGCCAGCGGAGTATGGCGCTTGACCTCTCCCGCACCAATCCGCCCGGCTGGGAGTTTGACCAGCCGCCCATGCAGAAGCCGGAGACGGTCATTTATGAGATCCACGTCAAGGATTTTTCCTGGGACCCGGCCTCCGGCGTCCCGGACAAATACCGCGGCAAATTCAAGGCCCTGTGCCAGACAGATACCACGCTGAACAATGACGGAAAACATCCCACCTGTCTGGCCTATATGCGGGAGCTGGGCGTGACCCATGTGCAGCTGATGCCGGTGTTCGACTACGGTTCTGTAGACGAGGGCGGCGGGACCGACGCCTTCAATTGGGGCTATGACCCGGTGAATTACAACGTCCCGGAGGGGTCCTACTCCACCGACCCCCGAAACGGGGAAGTCCGTATCCGGGAACTGAAGGAGGCCATTCAGGCGCTGCATCAGAACGGTTTCCGCGTGATTATGGATGTCGTATACAACCATACGTACCGTCTGGACTCCTGGCTGTGGCGGACGGTCCCCTGGTACTACAGCCGCCAGCGCCCCGACGGTTCCCCCTCCAACGGTTCCGCCTGCGGCAACGACGCCGCCAGTGAACGGAGCATGTGCGCAAAATATATTCTGGACTCCGTCCTGTACTGGGCGGAGGAGTACCATATGGACGGATTTCGATTTGACTTAATGGGGCTGCTTGATGTAAAATTAATGGAGGACATCCGTCACGCTCTGGACCGCCGGTGGGGGCGGGGGGAAAAGCTGCTCTATGGCGAACCCTGGGCCGCCGCCCGTACCGCTGCCCGGTCCGGGACGCTGCTGGCGGGAAAAGAGGGCCTGCGGCGGCTGGACCGTGAGACAGGCGCGTTCTGCGACGCCACCCGGGACGCGGTCAAGGGGCCTGTCGCGGCAGATCAGGAGGCGGTTCCCGGCTTTGTCAATGGCGGAGGTTTGGACGCGCAGGCGCTGGTAAACTGCGTCCGGGGCTGGGCGGGCGCAAAGGGCGCGTTTTCGGTCAAAGCCCCCTCCCAGACCATTACTTATCTGTCCTCCCACGACGACTGGACGCTGTGGGACAAACTGGTGCTGACCATGGACCTCCGGCGGCATTTCGACCGCCTGGACCGGACGCTGCTGCGGGCCAACCGTCTGGCGGCGGCGATCTGCTTCACCTGTCAGGGGCGGCTGTTTCTGCTGAGCGGGGAGGAGTTCGCCCGGACAAAACAGGGTATCCGGGATTCCGTATGCTCTCCGGTGCAGGTGAACCGGCTGGATTGGGGCCGCGCCTGGGAAAACCGGGAATTAGTGGACTATTACCGCGGCCTGATTGCCCTGCGGATGCGCCTGCCGGGCTTGCAGGACAAATCGGCCCAAGCCCGCACGCGGGTGACAGAGGCCCGGGAGCCGTATCGGGACTGCGTGACCCTGCATATAGACAATCAAAGCCTGAAAACAGAAAGCCCCTGGCGGCGGCTGTTTCTGGCGTACAGCGTCCGGCAGGACACGGTGGAAATCTCTCTGCCGGAGGGCACATGGGAGCTGCTGGCGGATGCGGATTCCAGCTTCCGGTGGAAATCGCCGGAGCCGCATTCTGGAACCTATGCGCTGCCCCATATGTCCATTGCAATTTTCGGACAGCGTTAGGAGGGAATTAAATTGCGGTTTGTACTTGGAAAACAGGATATGACGGGGTTCGAACGGGCGCAGGAACGCTGCTGGCTGCTGGCCAACGGTCTGGGCGGGTCGATGTCCGGGAGCGCCGCATTTTCCGTGACCCGCTGTGACCAGAGCCTGCTCATGGCGGCTGCCGCCGCGCCCAATAAACGGGTGAATCTGGTGCAGCGGCTGTCGGAGGCGCTGACGGTAGGGGAGAAACGCGTTTTTCTCTCCTCGCAGGGCTTTGCGGATCAGGAACCAGAGGACGGTTATAAATATCTGTCCTCATTTATCTGGGACAACGGCCCTGCATGGATGTATCATTTCTCCGGCGTACAGGTCCGGCGGGAGTGCGGAATGGCCTACGGCAAAAATGCGTCGGCGGTGGTGTATACGGTTGAGAGCCGCGCTCCGTTTGCCTGTACGCTGCAAGTACGGCCCTTTTGCCTTTTTGCACCGAAAGGGGAGGCTGTTCTGACAAAAAATCCGCCGGTCTGGTCCGGCGGCGTACTGGCCTCCAACGGCTACCGGCTGTATATCCATACGGATGGAACCCTTACACATGTTCCGCCGGAATGGGAAAGACCTGTCTACCCGGACGACACCAAAGACGGCCGGACCGCCGAAAGCCTGGCGGTCTCCTGCTGCGTCATTGAATGTACTGTCCTACCGGGAGAGACGGCAACACTGCAAATCGTTTTTTCGGATACCGCAACTGGTTTATCCGGAAAAAGCATTCTTACAGAACAGCGCCGCCGCTATCAGGAACTGGAGGAGCGTTCCGGCTTCCGTGATCCTGCCGCCCGGCAGCTGGCGGTGAGCGCGGACGCATTTATTGCCCGCCGGGATTCTACAAACGGGAAAACCATTCTGGCCGGATACCCTTTTTTCGGCGACTGGGGCCGGGACACGATGATCGCACTGCCCGGCTGTCTGCTGGCAACAGGACGGTTTGAGGAAGCAAAAAGCGTCCTGACTACCTTTTTGGAGTACGAAAAGGAGGGGCTTATGCCGAACCTCTTTCCGGAAGGGCAGGAGGCTCCCCGCTACAATACGGCGGACGCGGCGCTGCTTTTCATCAACTGCGTATGGCTTTACTATCAAAAAACACTGGACATAGCTTTTGTAAAAAAAGCGTGGCCCAAACTGACCCACATTGCAGACTGCTATCTCCGCGGTACACGCCATGCCATTAAAACAGACGCTGACGGACTGCTATCCGCCGGGGAGGGGCAGGATCAGGTTACCTGGATGGATGTGTGCGTCAACGGCATCCTGCCCACCCCCCGCCACGGCAAGCCGGTAGAACTGAACGCCTACTGGTACAACGCCCTCCGCATTCTGGAGAAGCTGGCACCGCTGGTTGACGCGCCTGCGGAGCAGTACGCGGAATTAGCGGAAAAGACCAAAATCTCCTTCAACGAGAAATTCTGGCTGGAAAAAGAGGGCTATTTAAAGGATGTTATTTCCGGCGCACCGGCGGACAATCAACTGCGCTGCAACCAGATCTGGGCCGTCTCGCTTCCCTTCACCATGCTCCCCCCGGAACGGGAAAAGCGGGTTGTTGACAGTGTATACCGTCATCTCTATACCCCCTGCGGCCTGCGGACGCTCTCGCCGGAGGATGCGGAGTTTCATCCTGTCTACGCCGGGCCGCAGGCTGAGCGGGATATGGCCTATCATCAGGGCACAGTATGGCCGTTTCCGCTGGGTGCCTACTACCTGGCCTGGCTGAAAACCCGCAGTTACACGCCGGAGGCGGTCCGGGCAGTCCGGGAACTGCTGGAGCCTGTTGACGCCATGCTGCGGGAGGGCTGTATCGGACAGATTCCCGAAATTTATGACGGCGGCGTCCCGGGCCCCTCAAAGGGGTGCTTCGCGCAGGCGTGGAGTGTAGGGGAACTGCTGCGCGTATATGAAAAACTGGAGGAAATTGAAAATGCTGGATAAAACAAAGAAGGATTGGTGGAAATCCGCTGTTTTTTATCAGGTTTATCCCAAGAGCTTTCAGGATACCAACAACGACGGCATTGGGGATTTGCCGGGGATTATTCAACATTTGGACTATCTGGAAAGGCTTGGCATCGACGGCATCTGGCTCTCGCCGGTCTACGCCTCGCCCCAGAAAGATAATGGCTATGATATCTCCGACTACCGTTCAATCAACCCGCAGCTCGGTACAATGGAGGATATGGACAAATTGATCGGGGAGGCCGGCAAACGGGGCATCACAATCATTATGGATCTGGTGCTCAACCACAGTTCTAATGAGCATCAATGGTTTCTGGAGGCCAAGAGCAGCCGCACCAGTTCCCGTCACGACTATTACATCTGGCGCGACGGCACGCCGGATACCCCGCCCAACGACATGCGGGCAGCCTTTGGCGGTCCGGCCTGGACCTACGTCCCGGAAATCGGACAGTACTATTTCCACCATTTTTCTCCCTGGCAGCCGGATCTGAACTGGGAAAATCCGGTTCTCCGGCAGGAACTGTACGATATGATCCGTTTCTGGGTGGAGAAAGGCGTGGGCGGCTTCCGGCTGGATGTCATCGACGTCATCGGCAAGATCCCGGACCGGAAAATCACGGACAATGGCCCCCATTTGCACGAATATATCCGCGAACTGCGGCAAAAAGCTTTCAAAGAGGATACGCTGGTCACGGTGGGCGAGGCATGGAGCGCACGGGTGGACACGGCAAAATTATACGCCGCCGCAGACGGCAGCGAGCTGAGCATGGTGTTTCAATTTGAGCATCTGTGTCTGGATACGGACGGGAAGTGGGACCCGATTGGCCTGCCGCTGGTCTCGCTGAAAAAATGCTATGAGCGTTGGCAGCAGGGGCTTTACGGGACGGGCTGGAACAGCCTGTTTCTGGAAAATCACGACCTGCCCCGTATCGTCTCCCGCTGGGGCGACGATGGACAGTACCGTGTGGAATCAGCGAAAATGCTGGCCGCCATGACCCACGGGATGCAGGGAACGCCATATATTTATCAGGGGGAGGAATTGGGCATGACCAATATAGAACTCCCCATAGAATTATATGACGATCTCGAAATCAAAAACATGTACGCGGAACGTACTGCGGCAGGCTATGCTCCCAAAGATATCATGGAATCCATTTACGCCAGAGGCCGCGACAACGCCCGCACGCCCATGCAGTGGTCCGGCGAATCCCACGCGGGCTTTTCTCAGGCGGAGCCGTGGCTGCCGGTGAATCCGAATTATACGGAAATCAATGTCAAAGCGGCGCTGGACGACCCAAATTCTATATTTTTCTTTTATCAAAAGCTGATTGCCCTGCGCAAACAGTACGCTGTGTTCCGGGACGGCACGTTTACGCTGCTGAATCCGGAGGATGAAAAATGCTTTGCCTATACCCGGGACACGGAGGAAGAGCATTTGCTGGTGGTCTGCAATTTCACAGAGGAGACCTTGCCGGAGGTACTTCCCGAGACGTTCCGGGGAGCTGAAACGCTGCTGTCAAATTATCCGGAGCCGTCAGGCGCACTGCGTCCCTATGAGACCCGTATGCTCTATCTGAGGACCTGAAATGCGGTATCAGAACTGTATTTTTGACCTTTACGGTACGCTGGTGGACATTCATACGGACGAAAAAGCGCCGGCGCTGTGGGAAGCGATGTCCGGTTATTACGCGGAACGGGGGGCGGCCTACCGTCCGGACGAACTGAAAAACGCCTATTTTGACGCCGTCGAACAGGCGGAAAAAAACGCCGGTTTCGGTGTTCCGGGGGTATTCCCGGAAATCCAACTGGAACCGGTTTTTCAGGCGCTTTTCCGGGACAAAGGTATCGAAGCGGATTTTCAGCAGGCGGTCAGCGCCGGACGGTATTTCCGGCAGCAGGAGACGGAGTATATCCGGCTGTATGACGGCGTACCGGATCTGCTGCGGTCCCTGCGGGAATGCGGCTACGGCGTATGGCTGCTGTCCAACGCGCAGCGCGTTCTGACCGCCCCGGATCTGGAGAAATTGGGCCTGGAGCCGTTTTTTGACGGCATTTATCTGTCGTCGGATTACGGCGTGAGAAAACCGGACCGCCGTTTTTTTGACATCCTGCTCCGGGAACGCAACATCATACCGGAGACGGCTGTCATGATCGGAAATGACGGACTCTGTGATATACAGGGCGCAAAATCTGCGGGACTGCACACGCTGTATATCCACTCCAATCTGTCGCCGGACGAACCGCCCCCCGCTGCGGACTGGGTTCTGGAGGAAATGGACCTTCGGCGTGTCAGAAAGCGGCTGACAGACCCTGCTGTCTGAAATCAGTGAGGGGGACCGCGCACGGTCTCCCCTCACTGGTTCTCTTTATTTTAGAACCTGGTTTAACCTATGGACCATCTGCGTAATACTAATCTCCCAGAAAACCAATACATGGCCTTTTCGCTTTTCAGTGTAC
>CAMWSZ010000098.1 GCA_947177005.1 uncultured Clostridia bacterium
CAGGCCCAGGTTTTTGAGAATCATGTAGTAAGGAACCATACCGCCGCTGAAGTACATGGTAAAGATGAAAAGGAGATTCAGCTGCTTGCGGCCCACCAGTTCCGGGCGGCTCATGACATACGCCAGAGCGGAGGTCACCAGTACAGCCAGGGGCGTACCGATAGCGGTACGGGCTATCGTGACCAGAATGGAGTGCTGGAAGGTGTCGCGTCCCAAGATATCAGCGTAGCTGGCAAAGCTCAGCTTACGGGGCAGAAAGTACAGGCCGCCCCGCATGGCGTCCGTAGCATCGTTGATGGAAACGATGAAGATATTCCAGAAGGGATAGATGCAGATGATGACTGCAAAGGATAGGAAGACGACCTTGAGTACGTCGAGAACTACGTCTGACGGTACGACTTTCCGTTTGATTTTTATATCCATAGTTTGCCTCCTTAAAACAGCGCTGTGCTGTCGTCGCTCAATCTCTTAGAAAGATAGTTCGCTCCCATGACCAGGATAAAGGAGACCACTGACTTAAAGAGACCGACAGCAGTACCGAAGGAGTACATACCGTTGCGCAGGCCGTAGCGGTATGCGTAAGTGTCCAACACGTCGGCATAGTCCAGAATGGAGCTGTTGCTCATCAGCAGCTGCTGTTCATAGCCGGTGTTCAGGACGCCGCCGATAGCCAGGATCAGCATTGTGATAATAGTGGGCTTCAGTGCAGGCAGAGTCATGTAGCGGATGCGCTGCCAGCGGGTCGCCCCGTCAATTTCGGCAGCCTCGTACATATCCTGCTCAATGCCGGAAACGGCGGCTAAGTAAATGATGGCGTTATAGCCCATGCCTTTCCATGCGTTGGCAATAGCGATAATCCACCAGAAGTACGGGCCGTGGCGGAAGAACTGGACGGGTTCATTGATCAGATGCAGTCCCATCAGCAGGTTGTTGATCACGCCGTCGGAGGACAGGAAGGTCAGGAAGATGTTGGCTGCGATAACCCAGGAGATGAAGTAGGGCAGGTAGGTTCCCGTCTGCACGAAGGACTTGGCAAACTTGTTTTTGACCTCATTGAGCAGAATAGCCAAAATAATAGGCAGCGGGAAGGAGAACAGCAGTGTCAACAGGCTGGTAGCCAAGGTATTGCGCATGATCTTGATGAAGTCCGTCGAAAAGAAGTACCTAAACCATTCCAATCCCACAAACTCGGCACCAAACAGATCCTGTAAATACCCGTTGCCCTTAGGGGCAAAGTTGGTGAATGCCATGTAGATACCTGTCATGGAACCGTAGTTGAAGACTATGAGACTTGCCAGCGCGGGGGCAAAGAGCAGGAACAGATACCGTTGGTCCCACAGTCGCTGCTTCAGGCTTTTCTGAGGAGAGACTGCCGCAGCTTCCGGTTTTTTTGCCATAATGTTTCCCTCTTTCTTTCAATTTTTGTGTGGGTTTTCTGACACGGGCAGCCCTCCTTTTTCACCCTCCGGCAGATTCCCACAGATCTTCCGAATGGCGGTATTCGCGCCGGAGTTCCCCATGATCTCCGGCATTTTTTAACACATTGTTCACTTTATATTCATAATTGTATATTTTTTTTGGAGAATTTACAATATAAGGATTTTATTATAACTATCTCATTTCAACACACTTTTCATGGCTTTTGCCCGTGAATGCCAATGTGGTTTATTTTGAGATATCAATATTTTACACTTGGTTTCATAATCCCAAAAACAGGAAGCTGCGGAGTATCTCACCCCGCAGCTTCCTGCTCAGCTTGGACAGGCTGAATGCCTGGAATCTCTACATGAACTTTTGTCCCATGGCCTAATACGCTCGTTAATTGAACACCGTAATCCTCCCCATAATTCAGCTTAATCCGTATATCCACATTTTTCAAACCAAAGCCCCCCCGCAAAGCGGCCAGCTCTGTTTGAAGAGTCTCCAGCTTTTCCGGGCTGATACCCGCTCCGTCATCCTCAACCTCATAGAACAGCCTGCCATTCTTGCAGCCAGTGCGCACTGTGATATGCAGGACCTGTTCCTCCTGCTGTCCGTGGTGGATAGCATTTTCTACCAGCGGCTGTAAAATCAGTTTGATCGTCTGCCAGGACGCGACAGCAGGGTCGGTATCGTAGTTGATTTCCAGGGTGTCAGAAAAGCGGATAAGTTGGATATTCATATAGCTTCGGAGCAGTGCTAATTCTTCTTCAACAGTAATGGTTTGCCGTCCTCTGCTCAGCGACATACGATAGAAATCCGCCAGATAACGCACACTCTGTACCGTCTTTTTGCTGCCCTCTCGGAGTGCCATAGAGCTGACAACACCCAGCGCATTATACAGAAAATGAGGGTTGATCTGTTCTTGAAGCAGATTCATCTCGCTGGACTTGATTCGCAGCTGCCGCTCGTAGTTCTCTTGAATCAAAGTGTTGATTTGTTTGTTCATCTGGTTCACCGCAGCTGCAATCTGGCCTAACTCATCCCGACTTCCATCCTCCAAAATGCTGTCAAACTGGCCTTGCCCAATTTTTCCAGTCGTTTCTACAATTTTTCTCAGCCGCTCGGAGTATACGCGGCTATAGACAAAGGTATGAAGAAATGCCAGCAGCGTCAACAAGAGGAAGCCTGCCAAAGCTCGTTGAGGAATCTTCTTTGTACTCTGCAGCAGTTGATCTTGGTTCACAGTCATCGTCAATACCATGCCCATGTTCAAGTCGGCCCGCAGATGAAAAAATTCTGTGCCGTCCTCAGCGATTTTCTCTTGAATCTGCCCAACAGGAATTGTTTCCCATTCTTGCCAGATACTTTGAAAATTTTTGCCGATGTTTTCCTCGCTGGAAGACGAAAGGATTAACCCCTGACTGTCTAAAAGGTATACGCTCCAGCCTTCACGTTCCTGACGAAGCTGCGTCGCTACCGTTTCCTGCATAATGCTCAGAAGAAGATAGTTCTTGAATACATTTGAGGCATAATAATTGATTCTGGAAAGAAGAATAATATCATCCGTATTGTTATTAAGCGCTCCGCCAGCTGCAACAACATATCCCTTGCGGCTATCCGCCAGTTCTGCCGCATCTTGATGCAGATGTTCCAATCTGAAGAAATAGTAGTTGTCTTTGGGAAGCGTTGTGTTGCCGCTGTAAAAGCGGAGCCAGTTAACCGAAGGATACAGTGCCAAGATGTTATCCAGCGTGGTGCGGCAATAATAGGCAAGATCGCCGTATGACTGGTCTGTGTAGTCAACATTGAGCAATAAATTCAATGTTCTGTCACTCTCTATCGTCCGTGTAATCGTTTCGTATGGCTGCAACATGAGATTGATGCTGTTCTCTATTGTGTTCATATTCTGCCGCATATCGCTGTATGCTTGTTCAATGAGCATGGTTCTTGTTTGAGAATAGTTGTAGCTGGTAACAAAAATCATGGGAATCGCGGCACAAATCAGATAGAGACAGATCATTTTTTTGAAAAAACTCTGGTTGTTATACCATCTCTTAATGCTCGCCCGGTTTTTTGTACTCATTCGGCGTTACTCCAAATTTTTTTGAAAACAGATGGGTAAAATAGGGAATATTTTCATAGCCAACGCTGACGCTGACCTCTTTGACCTTCATCGTTGATGTTTTCAACAGTTCCGCAGCCTTGTTCAAACGAACTTCCGTCAGATACTCCAGAATTGTCTGCCCGGTAGCTTCCTTAAACCGTTTCCGCACATAGTTTGGTGAGAGGTTTAACCCATCTGCAATTTCCTCAGCGCTGCAAGGTCCCGCGTAATAATCTGCAATATAGCGCATAACCCAGTCCACAAGCTGTCGTTCTGCGCCCTCTTTATAAATCCGGCAGCAATTTCGGACATATTCTGTAAAAATACCTTCCAGTTCTATATAGGTCTGACTATATAGAAGTTGTGCTGTTTGTTTGTCCTGCAAAGCAGATGAAGGTATTTTGCGGTTCTTCTTCAGATGTTCCCGCAGATAAATGAACAGGCTATACGCACTTTGTCGGCAGGCGTCTCTCCCTTCCGGCCAGAACGATTTCAGTATCGTGTGCAGATGTTGGACAGCTTGCGCCTCATCCCCGTCCAAGACGGCGTACAACAGAAGTGAATCACGTTTTTGGGCAGGTTCGTGCAGCTCTGCTGAAATTTTCCGTGATGTTTTTCCGATATCCTCCGCATAGAGCAACAGATCGGGAGGTCCAAAGAATAGATCATCCTGGTATTGCAGCAGTTTGCCGCATTGGTCCTGCAATTTGTCAAATTCTACACTGTTCCGACTGGCGACAATCCGAATGTCCTGTTTCCAGCTATTCAAGAAATGCTTTGCCGCATCTTGAACCGATACAGACGGTCGCAGCAGGACAATGTATAACGACTCCAGAGAAAAGCTGTGAATAACTCCCGGCATAATACGGATTGCCTGCTGCTGTTCCGCAGATGTGCCACAGATTCCCAGCATACAGAAGGACATTTCCTTAGCTTTCCTTTGAAACGCACTGTCAACTTTGTCTATCCGGCCAGTACACGCCTGTTCAATCGTCTGTCCAATAGCAAGCTGTTCCGCCTCCTCCGTCAGACGCTCCTGCTTGATCTTTTCCAGGACCTTCTCAACCAGTTGTTCCACTTCTTCCACTTGAAAAGGTTTTAATAAATAGTCCTCTGCCTGTACCTGGACCGCTGCTTTCGCGTACTCAAATTTCTCATAACCAGTCAGGAATATAATTTTACATGGATGTCCTTCTTCTCTGATAAGCTTTGCCAGTTCTGTTCCGCTCATACCGGGCATTTTGATATCAGTGAGGATAATATCCGGCCCATTTTCGGAGATGCAGGCCAGCGCACTTTTGCTGCCCCGTGCCGTGTAGACCTTATCAATTCCAGCCTTCTTCCAATCTACATAATCCCGCAGCATATCCAGTTCAATTTTTTCATCATCTACCAGCAGAATACTATACATAATTGTTCGACCTCCTTTCGCTGACAGAGTTTTCGGTGCAAGGAACCTTGCACCAGGTGAGGGGACGTCCCCTCACTTCATATAGCCTGAAAACTAATCGGCAGATTATACAGATAGTGATATCTTTCTGCAAAAGCAATGAACCTATTATACATTTTTGTTCTCCTGTCAGTCAAGACCCAAACCTTTGACTTTTTTGCCAACCTCGGAAATGTGTTCAAAAGCCTCTTGACAAAGAAAATATTATCTGCTAATATACATCGCATACAATGTATCGTATACAATATATCGCATAAGATGTATTATAAGGAGGATGCTATGATAGACACATCACAATTTCGCACTGCTAACCGGATCATACTGCTTGGCAACGCAGTTACAAAACTGAAAAACCGAAAAACACAGTTTATGCAGCTTACCGCAACACAGAGCGAAGCAATCCGGTATATCTTGAAGCATTATGATGAAAAGGAACTCACCGCAGCAGATTTGATGGAGAGCCTGCAACTTTCCCAATCCACTGTGGCAGGAATCATCCAAAGACTTGAGGGGAAAGATCTGATTTTTCGTCGCATGGCGGAAGATGATAACCGAAAAAGTATTATTGCTCCTACACAAAAAGGCATGGAGCTGGAAGAAGCGTTAAAACAGACGGCAGTTGAAATCGAGGACCTGCTTCTGCACGGAATGTCCGTGGAAGAGCAGAAGGAATTTAACAGGCTTTTGCAACGGGCATTGGATAACATCAATCCCCTTGTCTACTCGGAAAAATGAAGATGAACGAGAAAACGGATTTATTCGAGATAATACCTGTCCATAAGGCAGTAATCTCTTTGGTCGTTCCCACGGTGATTAGCCAATTGATTACCGTAGCTTACAATATGGCGGATACTTTTTTTATCGGTCAGATAGGCGATCCTGACCAAGTGGCAGCAGTATCCCTCTGTATGCCGCTGTTCATTTTGCTGACGGGTATGGCAAATCTGTTTGGCATCGGCGGCTCCAGTCTGATTTCGCGATCTTTAGGCGTAGGAAATACAGAGCGCGCCAGAAAGGTGTCCGCTTTCAGTATCTGGACGGCGGGAACTGTATCTATGGCCTATGGGCTGCTGGTATTTGCCCTGAGAAAATACATACTTCCGGCGGTGGGTGCAAATGAGGCAACCTATGATTTTTGCAGTCAATATATTTTTTGGGCGATTGCCGTTGGTGCTGTCCCAACAGTGCTAAACGCCGCCTTTGCGCATTTAGTCCAGGCGGAGGGGTATTCAAAACAGGCCAGCTTCGGTATGGCAATGGGCGGGGTCTTAAACATGATCTTAGACCCGATTTTTATTTCTCTGCTTGGCTTCGAGGTGGCTGGAGCGGCGATTGCCACCATGCTTTCCAATCTGATCGCAACGATGTATTTTGTCGTGCTGATATACAGAAAACAAGACTCCACTGTGCTTACCCTTGACCCCCGTTTCTATACATGGGAGAGTCGTATGACCTTTGAAGTATTGCTGGTAGGACTTCCAAGCTGTGTGATGAACTTAATGGGCGTATGCTCAAATATCATGATGAACCGCTTGATGGTGTCCTATTGCAACGAAGCCGTTGCTGGTATCGGAATTGCAAAGAAAGTTGATATGCTGGCATTTGCCATTGCCACAGGTATGTCCCAAGGGGTACTGCCATTGATTGGCTACAATTATTCATCGAAGAATTACAAGCGGATGCTGTCTGCGATCAAAACCACTTTTGTCTACAGTTTGACCATTGCGTTGCTTGGCATGATCTTTCTGCTCACCTGTGCAGGCCCAATCGTCAGTGCATTTATTGATGATTTGCTGACTGTCGAGTATGGGGGATGTTTCCAGCGCATTATCTGCATCACAGGACCTTGCACTTCTGTAACAATGATTGTCATAACCTTCTTTCAATCGGTAGGGAAAAAGGTGCAGCCGTTGCTTTTGTCTCTCTTGCGGAAAGGTGGGTTTGATATTCCGGCAATGCTTCTGATGAATGCGTGGTTAGGTGTAAATGGAATCGCATGGGCAACGCCAATCGCTGATTTTACAGCTATGCTGGTTGCCATTTCTTTGTTTATCCCTTTTTGGAAAAAACTAAAGCTGGAGTTAAATCAGAAAAATAAATAATTGTTCTGGAGGAATTATATATGCAAATCGAAAAGACAGATCTTTTTGAAAAAGCACCAGTGTCAAAGGCAATTCTCTCACTTGTGATACCAACGATTATCAGCCAGATTATTTTCGTTATTTATAACATGGCGGACACCTTTTTTATTGGTCAGTTGGGCGATCCCAATCAGGTCGCAGCCGCCACGCTTGCCATGCCGCCTTTTGTTCTGCTTACGGGTATCGCCAATATTTTTGGCATTGGCGGAGCCAGCCTGATCTCCCGCAGTCTTGGAAACGGGGATAAAGAGAAAGCAAAAAACTGTTCAGCATTCAGTGTATGGACGGCTGCTATTATCGCCTTTCTATACGGCATGGTTATGTTCTGTTTCCGATCAGCGGTTTTTCCGGTGCTTGGAGCAGACGTCAGTACATACGGCTTCTGTCTTGATTACATTTTTTGGACGATCACAGTTGGCGCGGTTCCTACCGTCCTAAATGTCTGTCTTGGTCACCTGATACGTTCAGAAGGATTTTCCAGGCAGGCAAGTGCTGGAATGGCATTAGGCGGCATTCTGAACATGATCCTGGACCCCATCTTTATTTTTGGTTTCCATTTTGAAATTGCCGGAGCCGCTATTGCCACCATGCTATCAAACTCCGCTGCGACTATTTATTTTTTGCTGTTTATTGTCAGACGAAGGAAGATCTCAGCAATTTCGGTATCACCAAAACATTACAGCCTAAAGAATAAAATCCCGGCAGAGGTACTGGCAGTAGGATTACCGAGTTTTTTAATGATTGTTCTTGGTATTCTTTCCAGTTGGACAGCAAATAAGCTGGTAGTATCATACTCAAACCAAGCGGTTGCCGGTATGGGTATCGCAAAAAAGCTGGATATGCTGACATTTGCAATTGCAAACGGAATGACCCAAGGCGTTTTGCCGTTGATTGCATACAACTTTTCGGCTAAGAACCACGACCGAATGCGCGAAGCGATCAAGACGGCGTTCTCATACTGTCTGGTGGTTGCCGTTACCTGTACTATTTTGCTCTTGGTTTTCGCAGTACCCATCTCCCAGCTTTTCATTGATGATGCGGAAACGATTGCTTATGCTAAACACTTTTTAAGGATTATTTGTATCACCTGCCCAGCAATATCTATCACAACAATGATTATTACCCTTTTTCAAGCAACAGCACAGAAGGTACAGCCTACGGTATTATCCATTTTGAAAAGAGGCGTTGTGGATGTGTTTTTGATGATGCTGATGAACCGGATCGTGGGAGTGAATGGTATTCCGTGGGCAACATTTGTTGCGGATATTTTTGCAATGCTGGTTGCTGTCTGTCTCTTTGTTCCATATTGGAAAAGTGTTAAGGTCAACATCCGATGTGAAGTGGTCTAAAAACGAATTGTGAGACTGGCAGCTAGGGGATACCAACAGTAAACAAAATCGTTGAAAGCACAAGTGTGTATCTACAAAATGTTCCTATAAAAATGGACCGATCTCATAAGTTGCGGAAGGACAGTTAAGCCTCTTTGTACTGAATTAAGATGATTGTAGGCCCTTTAGCCTATTGATACTCAAATACAGCTGATATTTTTATAGGAGCTTTTCCGTTGTTCCTACGGATACGACTTTGCTGGTTACGCACCCAAGGCAAATTCTTATAGGAACGTATTTGTCCACTTGCCTTGCAATTTCAACGATTCCGAGCGTTAGTTACGATAAATCAAAAGTTCTATAAAACGGGATTTCTGATAACGTGGGCAAGCAGGGCATCGGGATATCGTTTTCGATATCCCGATGCGCTTGTTGGGGTTCCCCCAAACCCCGGACTGTCCGCTTCGCGTCCCGTCGAACACGCCTGACGGCGTGGCTTTGCCGCTCCCTGCGGTCGCTCTTTCC
>CAMWSZ010000099.1 GCA_947177005.1 uncultured Clostridia bacterium
ATATAAGGGGTAGGTATCGCCGCCATACCTGCTTTTAGCCGGAGTTCTGTCCTGTCGATATTTCAGCGGCACTTCCGCCGGAACCATATTAAGAATGGAGGACTTCCATGAACAGGAATTTACCAACCATGAAAGATGTTGCTCAAGAGGCTGGTGTGTCAATAGGCACGGTTTCAAAAGTGTTCAACGGCCTTCCCGTCGGGAAGAAGTACCGTGATAAGGTTAGGAGGGCCGCGAATAAGCTGGGCTATCAGGTCAATCTGTATGCGCGCGGGATGCGCACCAACAAAACCTCCACAGTGGCGTTGATTGTTCCGGAAATTGAACAGCCGTTTTGTTCCGCTCTGGCCCGGCACGTCTGTGCGGCTTTGACTCTCCGGGAGTACCGGATGCTGCTGTATACCACTGGATTTCAACCGGAAATGGAGCTGGATTGTATCAACAGGGCGCGGCAGAACATGGTGGATGGAATCATCGTATTAACCCATACCCCCCTGCGGGTGGATACCGGCCTTCCCATTGTCAGCGTTGACCACTGCCTTTCTCCCAATATCCCCTGCATTACCTCCGAGAACTACGGGGGCGGATACATGGCGGCGGAAAAGCTGATAAAACTTGGATGCAGGCGTCTGGCCTATCTGCGGACTGCTTCCCCCAATTTTATCGAGAGTGACGAACAGGGCAATGGCTTCAAAATGGTCTGCCATACCATGAAAATTCCCTATGACACTCTGCTGCTGGACGACATCAGGGACACAGAGTCCTTACGGAGCTTTTTCAATGCGCATATGTCGGACAGAGCCCTGGACATGGACGGTATTTTCTGTTCCACGAACTTGTTGGTGTGGCAGATTCACAGCGTTTTGAAGGAGTTGAATATCCGGATTCCGGAAGATGTTCAGGTCATAGGCTCCGACGTGAGTTCACGCCTTGGCGGAGAAGGCTTCTTCTGCTCTACCATTGTCCAGCCTGTAGACAAAATAGCGGATACGAGTGTAAGACTGGTTCTTACGGAGGACCGGGCAAATATCCCGGCGCGGATATGCTTGCCGGTCAGCTACACGCCAGGGTGGACAACAAGAGAGCGGATAAAGGAGGGTGCCCGTGGCCAGTGAATACCTGAAGTGGAAATACAGGGATGTCAAGCCGGATGAAAAGATCCCACTGACAACTGCGGAAAAACGCAAAAACTGGTGGTACTACCACAAATGGCACATAGTAACAGGAGCTGTTCTTCTGGCAATCCTGTGCGATCTGACATGTCTCGCCCTGGGAATCGGCAAAGTGGAGCCCGACTACCGGATTGCGTATGTGGGTACAAACAATCTTCCGGACGACACCGTATCCGCCCTGGAGGAAGGATTTGCGGCCTTGGGCGAGGATCTGAACGGTGACGGCAGGGTGGTCGCAGAGCTTCGGCAATATGCGTCCTCTGGCGGAGCAGATGCCGGTACAGCCTACTCCGCTGAAATCAAGCTGGTCGCGGATCTGACCGAATGCGAGAGTTATTTTTTCCTGTTGGAGAATCCCGCGCAGTTTCAGCTAAACTATCACACTCTGCGCAGGCTGGACGGCTCCCTGCCGGAGGATGACGACTACTCCGGCACATACCTGGCGTGGGGACAATGCCCTATACTGGCGGCGATGGAGTTGGGGGAGTATTCCTATCAGCTTTTGGACAAGCAGGTGTCCGGCAACAGCAATGATCTGGTTTCAGAGTTATTTATCGCACGGAGGGGCTTTTGGACAGAAAATACCCCGGCATATTCAGAAGGTGCCGACTCTCTATGGGAAAAATTGACGGAAGGAGCTATGCCATGAGGAAACTGACCTTAATGGCACTGATTGCTTCGATTTTCTGCTGCCTGACTGGATGTACGCAGCTCCCGCCGGAGACAGCAGCGGACGGTGCCGCTTGGAGCGATACGTGGGTCACAGTGGGAAATATTGTCGGCGCAGACGCTCCCTCGTGGCTGGAGCCAAAAGAAAACATGGATGTTCTGTCAGCCAGGGGCATGTACTACGCGACATGGGCTTCCGGAGAAGCCGTCCCGTACACCGATGCGGAGGGCGATGAGGCCGAACTGTACAGCGCTCAGCTTTACCTCCTGCTGGCAGGGTATGATTCCGCCGCCAAGGCGGAGGCCAGCGCGTCGGACTGGCTGCATATGGCGTCCGCCCAATACAACGTGACGGACACCTATACAGAGAGTCATAACGGTCAGGAGTTTACCGTCATTACCTATACGTTCAGCTCTGAAACCAATCCCTTTGCCAAAGGGGCGTCCGCTTTCGGCGTATATCGGAATTATGCAATCAGTGTAGAATTCTCCTGTCAGGAGGGGTTTGACAGAGATGAGCTGGAAAGTCTGCGTGAATTCTTGGAAAACTGTCACTATGCGGTGTAGAGGAGGCGTATAGCATGGGAATGTTCATACGGGAGGATCGGGAGTATGACGAGGGTGTCCGGCAGACGGGCTTTCGCCGTTATCAGCAGCTCCTGTCTATTCGGTTTGGGAGCTGGTGGAAAACTAACCTGCTGACACTGGCGGGTTTTTTGCCGCTGGCCGCCGGACTCATTTACGCTATTGGCAGCACCAGCATTTTAGTGATGCTTCTCTGTTCGATTCTGGGCGGGATAATAGCCGGGCCTTTCCTGGCCGGACTGTATGATGCCATCCTGCGCGGCCTCCGGGACGATCCCCAGCCCTGGTGGGACTGCTATAGACGCGCTTTCAAGCAGAATTGGAAGGACTGCATGATCCCAGGGGCATTGCTGGGGCTGTTCATTGGGGTATACGCCTTTATGGGGATGCTGTTCTGGTGGGCGGAAGTGCCGCCTTCCATGGGAACGGTGGTACTGTACCTAACCGCACTACTGTTGACGTTGGTAATCAATACGCTGTACTGGCCTCAGCTGGTATTGTTCCGACAAAAGGCTGGAATCCGGCTGCGAAACTGTCTGCTGTTTTGCGTCAGGTACTTTTGGCGGGTGTTGGGCGTTGGGCTGCTTCAGCTGTTCTATTGGGCAGTATACCTCTTATTAGCACCGTGGACAATCCTGCTGCTCCCCTTCATAGGAGTATGGTATATCGTATTCCTTTCCATGCTCCTGATTTATGATAATATGGATGAATCATTTCATATTGAGGAACTGTATTCGGAAGATGCGGCTGAGGACTACAGGCTCAGTGAAGAATTAGAAGATTAAATAGGAGGGAGGCTATGCGTTCCAAGTATCTACCAATATTTTAGCAACAAATGCTGTGTAGCTTTGCCCACGGAATGAATGGGTTCGGACAAATTTGTGCAGCTTTCAAATTTTGTTAAATATCGTTTCATATATCGTTGCATGGGCAAAAAAAGCGTGGTATAATGACAACACTTCTTGCAGGAGGTGGTGCTATGAGGAAATAAGCGTTTTTTAGTAGAGTACAGCAGCAAATACCGTGGGGCTTTGCCCACGGAAT
Organism: uncultured Clostridia bacterium; assembly: GCA_947177005.1. Classification (GTDB taxonomy): domain Bacteria; phylum Bacillota; class Clostridia; order Oscillospirales; family Oscillospiraceae; genus Pelethomonas. The sequence goes on from CAMWSZ010000099.1 coordinate 3,471, forward strand.
GAAAAGGAGGTTTCTATGCAGAACGAAAAACGCAAAAAAAACCGTGTCATTCACTCACTGCTGGCGTCTGCCTTGATCGCCAGTATGCTGGGCGGATTGGCACAGCCTGCTCTGGCAGTTGAGCCCGTTGTGGCGGAACCGGAAGAGATTGCCGCCCCAGTGGAACCGGATAACGGAAATACGGAATTAACCACTCCGGAAGATGTTCAGGACACGGCACCTCCCGCCGGTGACACAACGGTTGATGACGCAGAGGCCACTGATGCAGAGAGCGCAGAAACACTTATCAACGGCGGTTTCGAAACAGGCGACCTTTCTGGCTGGACCCTATTGAACGGCGATAATGTTGCCACAGTATCCAGTGAGGCCACATATTGGCCCGAGATGCCAACCCGTTATTATTATCAGGAGGGAACGCATTTCCTGCTCAGTAACGAGGGAACATCGGGCGGCGCGATTCGCTCAAGTACCTTTACCCTCGGCGGAGATGGCTACATTGCTTTCCTGATCGGCGGCGCAAATACAGAGAGCAAGGGCAGTGTCAAGGTCTATCAGGTAAACGACGGCGGCGATGATACGCTGGTGGCGACGTATACCAACCCCGAGTGGCGGGACCCGGATAAGGGCATGACGCTTCTCCGGAGATACGGCCGGCTGACCGATTGTATTGGTAAACAGCTTTACTTTGTTGTGGAAAATGGAACAGATACCAGCGGTTTTGCTTTTATCAATGTGGATGACTTCCGCACATCGCTTACACTCAATGAGGTAAAAGAACTCCATAAGAGCGAGATGCAGAGAATCCGGAACATTGATGACAAATTCAAAGATGCAATTATTGAGTCCTATAAAGCCTATGGCCTGGCTGAGGCCGACTATGCGGAGCTTGTATCGACCGTTCCGGAAACGATCACACGTTATGCTGGAGATACCGTAGAGCTTCCAGAGCTGATCAGCGGATTTACAAGGGCAGAAATGGCATACAAAGGGAAGGCTGTATCCGTTACGGTCAGTGATATCGGCGTTGCCCAAAATGGCGAAATGATTCAGACAGGCGGCGAAGCGCTGACACTTTCTGAAGGAACCTATGACGTGACGTATAAGCTTACCTACAGTGGAATCACAACGGAGGCGCTGTCCTTTACCATTGACGTTCAGTCTGCCGGTGCTGTTCCCCACGATGTGGAAAACGGCGGTTTTGAGACCGGTGACCTGAGCGGCTGGACCATCCTCACCGAAAGCGTTTGGGGAAAAGATGAGTCTGGCGCTTATAAGGGAATCAGCTCTGACCAGACCTATTGGGGCGAAAAACTCCCCTACAACCAAGAGGGGAATTATCATCTGAACGGCTGGGAGGTCACTGGCGACGAGGCCGTCTCATGGGGTATAAGATCATCCATGTTTACCCTCGGCGGCAGCGGCTGGATCTCTCTCCGCATGGGCGGAAACGCGGCACAGGTGAGAATCTACAAGGAAAACGGGACGCTCATCTGGTCCTTTGACCAGACGCGGTTCCATGATATCAGCTTCCCATACATTGGGAAAGGCGGCTCCTGGGCGGATATGGGAACCTATTTCATTGACCTGAGTGACTACTTGGGCCAGCAGCTGTATGTGGAGCTTTGGGACAAGACGATGGACGGCCCCTGGCGTCTCGCGTTTTTTGACGCCGTGAAATGCTATTATGAGGACGTACCGGATGTGGCGAACGGTAGCGATACGGTCACGGCACCTGTTGATAAAATCGACGATGTGCTCCAATATGGAGACGTGAAGATTCCCTGGACGCAGCTGCACATCATCCACCCCTCAGAGGGAGACGGCGTGGTGTATCTCTCCTTTGACGGGGACACCGGCTTCAACGCCGCCAATGCGTGGGGCTGGAAGCAAAACGCCACGCTGACCAGCGTCTTCACAAATCCGGCGTATCAGGATGAGCCCGTAGAGCCCTACCGGCCCAAGGGCGTCAAAGGAAAGGCTCTGAACTTCGATGGGTACTCCAACAGCCTCTCCTACAGCGAGGTTGTGGAGGGCAGCAAGCTGACCATTGATGTCTATGTCTGCCCGAGAGTGTTCTGCTGGAGCGCACCTCAGGATGCGCGGGAAAACCACATTCCTGAAGTCATCACCGGCAGTTATAATACCGGAAGTAAAGCGGGCTTCCTGCTGGGTGTGACCAAGCACGGGTATCTGACCTTCCGTATTGGCACTGGGAACAACTGGTATAACCTGGTTGGAAATGCGGACAGCGTTCTTCCCACCTATGAATGGAGCCGCGTCACGGCGGTGTTTGACGGAGACGCGGGCAAGATGAACCTCTACCTCAACGGAAAACCGGCAGGAGAAAAGGACATTGAGGCGGGTTCCCAAATCGCCGGCACCGGAAGCAGCGTTCTGGTAGGCAGAGGCAGTGAGGCGGTGACCTATGAGGTCTCCGATAAAACCATGTTCCCCGGCCTGATGGACGAGTTGACCATATCCATGACCGCCAAGACCGCGGCGGAAGTCGCCGCCAGCGGCTACACGCTGCCGGAGATCAGCTATGAGGACGCCATGACGCCCGAGAGCGCTCTGGCAGGTGACTACTACAGGCCCCAGTATCATCCGGCGCCCTCCGGGAACTGGATGAACGAGCCCCACGCACTGTTCCAGTATAACGGCAGATGGCATCTGTTCTATCAGTTCGCCCCGGCGGGTCCCTACTGGCAGACCATTTCCTGGGGCCACTGGGTCAGCGATGACATGGTGAGCTGGGAATATGTCAAGGAAGCCGTGATCCCTACCGAAAACTCGGTCACACCGGATGCCGTATGGACCGGCAACATGATCTTCGACTCAGAAGGGAAACCCCTCCTGCTGATTACCGCGGGCGACGACGGGAGATCGGTCAGCGGTTCAAACCAGCACGTTGGTTTGTTCAAGGCCGTAGACTACAGCGACCCTGACCTCACCGATTGGGAGATCATCGGCTACGCAAAAGCCCAGGAATCCGGAATGGGGAAGATTGGAGAGTTCCGTGACGCCCAGTGTTTTGGCATCGGCAATGAACGGTACATGGTTGTCGGCGGCGCGCAGGACGTGCCGGAAGGACAGGCGCAGCAGGGTGTCGCGCACATCTTCCGGACTACCGCGAAAACAGCCGGCGAGTGGAAAGAGGCATGCAAAGGCAACGTCCTCAACGGCATGGAATGGGAATACATGGGAAGTCTGCTGGGTGATTTCTTTGAGGACGAGAACCATCCATACCTTGCAGCGTACGGTGACGTATGGGAGATGCCGAACCTGGTCCCGCTCAGCTACGCGGACGGCACGCCAAGCGGAAAGTATCTGTTTGTCTTCTCCCCGCAGCACGGCAGCATGGATGTAAGGTACTTCATCGGAACATTTGATCCCGATACCTGCCGTTTCACCCCGGATTTTTCGGAAGCAAAATTGATGGATTATGGCCATGAAATCTTCACAGGCCCCACCCTCTACCTGAACGGTGACGGCAAGGTCTACATTTCCTCTATCATGCAGGACGGCAGGTCTGCGGAATTACACAGAGACGCGGGCTGGGCCCACTTTGCCGGACTGCCGAGAGAACTCTTCCTGAAGGAAGACGGTACGCTGGGCATCACCCATGTTGACACAACGCCCATTGAGGGCAACCGGATTGTTTCCTTTGAGAACCTGACCGCCGCCGCAGCAAACGAGAAATTGAAAGCTGTAGCGTCTGACCTCATCAAAGTCGATTTTGCGTTCAGCGGCGACCCGTCGGCGGAGGTTGGATTTATCCTCAAGAAGTCCGGAAACACCAGTTCCAGACTGTATCTGAACGGCACAACACTGGGACTGGACGATAAATCGGGCAGCTACGCGAAGGACGGCACGGTAAAGGGCACCATCTATGTGGACAAGTGCTCTATTGAGGCGTATATCGATGACAGCATTGCGATTTCCGGCGTCAAGTATCTGAGAGGAACCGGTTTGGAAGTGTTTATGGAGGGAGAGGCTACGTGCTCCGTGACTGTAACCGAGGTGAACTCCATTCGTGACAGTAAGCAGCCGGATAAAGATTATGTCTCCAATACCACCCGCTACCAAATTACCATTCCCACCGCCACCCCCAACGGCACAGTGACGGTCACTCCCAAATCTGCTGAATTTGGCGCAAAGGTTACGATTACCGCCAAGCCCGATGAGGGCTATACCACTGGCAGTGTCACCGTCACAGCCCGCAATGGGAGAAATATTTCCGTCACAGACAAGGGCGGTAACATCTATACCTTTATTATGCCGGACTCCCGCGTCAGCGTGGAAGTCAGCTTTACCAAGATTGCAGACAACACCCCGGCTGAAAACGAACCATTCACCGGTTTGGGTACTCCCGGTATTTCCGGCATTGTCCTGAATCCGGCCGCAATGCCCTTTACTGATGTCAACGCGAACAGCTGGTATTACAACAGCGTGGACTACGTCTGGAAGCACTACCTGTTGAGTGGTGTGTCTGACACCCAGTTTTCCCCCAATACCACCACCAGCCGGGCGATGATCTGGACCCTCTTGGCTCGTATGAACAATGTCCGCACGGACATCAATCCCGGCTCTACCTGGTATGAAAAGGGAATGCTGTGGGCGATGGAGCAGGGGGTCACGGATGGCAGCAGCGCTATGAGTGACATCACCCGTGAACAGCTTGCAACCATGCTGTGGCGCAATGCGGGAAGTCCCGGCGGTACGGTTGAGCTGAATCAGTTCAGTGACAGCGGCAGCGTAAGCGGCTACGCATTGTCTGCTGTGCGCTGGGCTGTAGCAACTGGAATCCTGCAGGGGTCTGATGGTAAGCTCAATCCCAAAGGAACCGCGACCCGCGCACAGGTTGCCGCTATGGTTATGCGTTATGGTGAGCGCATCGGCGCATAAAATCCATTGCATCTCCCCAAAGGGGCTGGCCGGTTTGTCCGGCTGGCCCCTTTTATAGCGGGGCAGAACGCCGCAATCTCAGCAGGACGGGAGACGCGATTATTTGAGAACTGGGATCGGATTGAAGTATTCTCCGCTGCTCTTTCTGGAAATATTGGTTCTAACCACCATGCTCAGTGTGGCACAGATTGATGGCACACGCAAGATTTATGATACTAATTCTTATTAAAAAGCTTCAACAATCCAGTTACGGTTAGTGATATGGGAAATAACCTCAGCGGGAAGGGAGCAAATCGTATCGTCAAGTCGATCAACAACTTTCTGCAAGGTAGCAAAACCCTCATTACGGAAGCCGCGCTTACGAATCTCTTTCCAAATCTGTTCAATGGGATTCATTTCCGGGGTGTAGGGAGGAATATGGAACAGGACGATATTTTCCGGTACTTGCAGGGACTTGGATTTGTGCCACGCAGCGCCGTCACAACAGAGCAATACGATATCGTTCGGGAACTGGGCAGACAATTCCTCCAAAAACAGATTCATGCACACCGTATTGCAATAGGGCATGATAAGAAAGCAGGAGTCGCCGGT